>JAGWLJ010000063.1 GCA_028873275.1 Pseudomonadota bacterium | reverse complement strand
CTGCTCGGCCTGATGCTGAACCTTCTTATCGCCGCACTCCTGGCGGTCACCATCGCCTATTGCTGGGCGCTGAACCGCCGCATCCGCATCCTGCAGGACAGCAAGAGCGAGCTGGCGCAGCTGCTCAAGCATTTCGACGAATCGACGCAACGCGCCTCCGAAAGCATCATCGCCCTGCAGACGGCTAGCAAGAAGATCGGCGAGAACATCCAGTTCCGCATCGACAAGGCCAATTACCTCCTTGACGACCTCACCTTCATGATCGACCGCGGCAGCAAGCTGGCCAGCCAGATGGAAGCCGGCTTCGCGGTCGGCCGCGCCCGCAGCAAGGTGCTGGCGGAGGAACCCGCCCGCGAGGAAGCGCCGGAAGCGCCACGACCTGCACCCGCGCCGCCGGTTACAGAAAAAGCCGTTCGCGAAGCGCACAAAACCGCTCTCCATGAGAAAACCACGGCCACGCTGGAAGCCATGCTCGAGCGCGTTACCGCCCGCCACAAGGCCGAGAGCGAGGAAGAAGAAGCGCCGCGCCGCCCGCCGCAGCCGACAGCCGCCCGCTCGCGCGCCGAGCAGGAGCTGCTCGACATGATCAAAGCCGGCATCAAGGGATAACCGATGCCGCGCCTCCGTATCATTCCGGCGACCATGGCCACGGCAGCGGTGCTGCTGGCAGTCAAGATCGCCGACGTATCACATGACTCGCTGATCGCTTCCGTCGAGGCGCAGCAGGCCAAGGAGGAAACGAAAAAGGACGCCAAGGCCGAGGCGGATAAGGCGAAAACAGCGGAAAAACCCGCTGCCGACAAGGCGGCAAAGCCGGAAGCCAAAGACGCCAAAAAGGAAGAAGGCAAGGACGCCAAGGACAATAAAGACGCCAAGAAAGAAGAAGGCAAGGACGCTAAAAAAGAAGAGAGCAAAGAGGCCAAGAAAGAAGAAGCCAAGCCGGCTGAAAGTTGTGAAAAGAACAGCAACCCTAACGTCTCCAGCGCTCCCGGTGAAACCGTCAATCGCAATTTCTCCTCTGTCGAAGTGGAGCTTTTGCAGAACCTGGCCCAGCGGCGCGACGAGCTGGACCGCTGGGAAAGCAATATCCAGATCAAGGAAGCGGCGCTGGACGCCACCGAAAAGCGCATCGACGACAAGATCGGCCAGATCGACGCCATGAAGAAGGAAATCACTACGCTGCTGGCGCAGTACAATGAGAAGGAAGACGCCAAGATCCGCAGCCTGGTCAAAATTTACGAGGATATGAAGCCCAAGGACGCCGCCCGCATCTTCGACGAGGTGGAGATGCCCATCCTGCTGATGGTGATCGACAAGATGTCGGAAAAGAAGGCCGCGCCCATTCTGGCCGAAATGAATCCGCGCAAGGCCAAGCAGATCACCGTCGAGCTGGCCGAGCAGCGCCGCGTCAACGTCGCCCGGCTGAATACCGCCGCTGCGGCCGCCAGCGCCCCTACCCCTACCCCGCCTACCGCCAAGCAATAACCGCTGAGGAAAATCATGATCGAACTTGCTGAAAAAGCAACGCCCGGCCGTCGTCTCGACCCCGGCATCTTCCGCGAATACGACATACGCGGCGTTGCCGGAAAAACGCTGCAGCCCGCCGATGCCTACCTGATTGGGCGCGCCTTCGCCGCGAAAGCGGCAGCCGTCCAGCCGGGCGGATTCGTCTGCGTCGGGCGCGACGGGCGGTTAAGCTCGCCCGAGCTGGCCGGGGCGCTGTGCGAGGGTATCTGCGATTCTGGCATGAACGTCATCGATATCGGCGTCGGCCCCACACCCATGCTCTATTTCGCCGCGCATACGCTGAAAGCCGCTGGCGGCATCATGATCACCGGATCGCATAATCCGCCGGAATATAACGGCTTCAAATGCGTGCTTGGCGGCAAGCCGTTTTACGGCGAAGCCATCCAGGCCCTGCGCGCCGCCGCCGATGCCGGGGAATTCCCCAGGGGAAAAGGTAACATCCAAGCGCGGGACGTGCGCCAGGCCTATATCGATACGCTGAATCACGCCTATGACGGCACGCGGCCGCTCAAAGCCGCCTGGGACGCCGGCAACGGCGCTACCGGCGAAATCATGGCGGCGCTGTGCAAACGCCTGCCGGGCCAGCATACCACGCTCAACGCCGAGATCGACGGCACCTTCCCCGCCCATCATCCCGACCCCACCCTGCCGGAAACGCTGGAGCAGCTGATCGAAGCGGTGACCGGGCAGAAGCTGGATATCGGCATCGCCTTCGACGGCGATGGCGACCGCATCGGCGTCATCGACGACGAGGGTGGCATCCTGTGGGGCGACCAGCTGCTGATGCTCTACGGCGCCGATATCCTCAAGGAAAAGCCCGGCGCCCTGATCATCGCCGACGTCAAGGCCAGCGGAGCGCTGTTCGAGGAAATCGAGCGCCTGGGCGGCACCCCCCTGATGTGGAAAACCGGTCATTCCCTGATCAAGTCGAAAATGGCCGAAACCGGCGCGCCACTGGCCGGCGAGATGAGCGGCCATATCTTCTTCGCCGATAAGTATTACGGCTATGACGATGCTCTTTATGCCGCCGTGCGCCTGCTGGGCCTGCTGTCGCGCTCCGGGAAAAAACTCTCCGACCTGTGCAAGGCGCTGCCAAAGCGCGTCAACACCCCGGAAATCCGCTTCGACTGCGACGACGCCCGCAAATTCACCGTCATCGCCGAGGTCAAGGCCCGGCTGGTGAAGGCCGGGGCGCGGTTCAGCGACGTGGACGGCATGCGCGTCACCACGCCGGACGGCTGGTGGCTGCTGCGCGCTTCCAACACCCAGCCGGTGCTGGTCGCCCGCTGCGAGGCGCTGCATCCGGAGGGCCTGGAACGCCTGAAAAGCGACTTGCGTAATCAGCTATCCTTAAGTAATGTCGCGCTTCCCTGAGATATGGATTCCGGTTTTAAGCCGGATGCCATGAGTGTCGGAGTGTGGCGCAGCCTGGTAGCGCACTTGCATGGGGTGCAAGGGGTCGTAGGTTCAAATCCTATCACTCCGACCAGCCTTCGCTTATGGCGAAGCATTATTATCCTCTGCCAGGAACGCTGCGGATATTATCCAGCACCTCGTCGAACGGCGCTTTTTCTATAACGACCGCCGGATTTTTCGTTTCCCCTTTAATGCCCTCAGGCGCGAAATGATTTTTACAGCCATGCAGGTTGGCTATATGGCGGGCGATCGAAGCGAGCAGCCGCCCCCGAAGTGATGACGGATAAGCGCGGGCATAACATTCCATTTTGGGGGTAAACCTTCCTTCCGGATTCGCCATTCGGGCGGAAATAACGCGCCAGTCGTTTTTATTCTCGCCAAGCACCTCTTCGCTCAACTTCTCCGCCGCCGCCGCCAGCGTCTGCTTTAAATACGTCCGTGCCGGCATGCTGCTGGGATCGATAATCAGCGCGATCTTGTAGGTGTCCGCCTCCTCCATTACGACCGCGCCCAGGTTAAGCGCCGACTGCTGCGTATCTTCTTTCGCCACGGTCATAATTTCCCTGATTCCCTCGAGGAAGGGGCGTACATCTTCCTTATCGCCAACGTTCGATATCCGGGTATCGATCATGCTGCAGAACGCATGCTCCGTAGCGATAGGAAATTGCAGCTCTTTCATGAACCTGCTCACGCCCGGAAACTGGCTGAGCGGCTGCATGCGCCGGGTGGCATCCGCTACCACATGGAAAAGGGAGAAGCCAGGAGCCGGTTGAAAGCGGCGCATACCTACCGCTCGTCCTCAATATCCTCATATTCCGCGTCGGTCACGTGCGGTGCGGGCGGCCGGGCGGAGCGCACAAACATCCAGCGCCGCCACCATTCCCGGATCAGCACCAAGGCGGCCACCAGCAGCGCCACCGCCATGAACCACACGATCAGCGCGAAGCCGAAGGCCAGCGCCGTTCCCAGGATCAGCGCGATAAATATGGCAATGAGAAAAGTTCCCAGGGCTTCCATGCTCAGACGGTTCCAAAACTCTTGATCAGGCTGCCGCACACCATATACCAGCCGTCGACCAGTACGAAGAAAATCAGCTTGAACGGCAACGAGATCATCACCGGCGGCAGCATCATCATGCCCATGGCCATCAGGATCGAGGCCACCAGCATGTCGATGATAACAAAGGGGATAAAAATAAGGAAGCCGATCTCGAAGGCGCGCTTGAGCTCGCTGATCATGAAGGCCGGCACCAGCACGCGGTAGGGCGTGTCCTCCGGCTTGTCGATGGTCAGCCCCGGCGACATGCCGACGAACAGCTGCAGGTCCTTATCGCGCACATGCCTGATCATGAAATCATGAAACGGCGCGCCGATCTTCTCGAAGGCCTGCTGCTCGGTGATTTCCTCGGCCAGCAGCGGCTTCACCCCGTCGTTATAGGCCTGCTCGAAGGTGGGCGCCATGATGAAGGCGGTCAGGAACAGCGCCAGCGAGACCAGCACCTGGTTGGGCGGCGTCTGCTGCAGGCCGAGCGCGCTGCGCAGGAAAGAAAGCACGATGACGATGCGCATAAACGAGGTCGTCATCACCAGGATGGACGGCGCCAGCGTGATCACCGTCATCACCACCACCAGCTCGATCAGCCGCGCCGCCGCCGTGCCGCCATGCGTATCGCCGAGATCGAAGGTCATGGTCTGGGCGAAAGCGGAATGCGTCCACAGCAAAAACAATGTCATGGCGGCAAAAGCCGGAATCCATATTCCGTAAACCCTCAAGTTACGCACCAGCTTTCCCTTTCTGACAGGTCTCAATCACCATCTCCCGCCCGTCGGCCAGCAGCAGCAAATGCTCGGCATCGTCGCGGCGCACCAGCACCAGCCGCCGGCGGGGATCGAGATACCGCGTTTCAATGATGGCGATTCGCCCGCCCTCGTCGCCGGCGCCCAGGAATTTTTGCATCCGGCCATAACGCTTCAGGCCGAACCCCAGCAGCCCGATCAGCCCGACGACGAACAGGAAGGCGAGAATGAAGCGCACGGGATCAATGGCATCCATGATTATTCGCTGTCCTTTTTCCCCTTGGCGTCGGCCATGCGGTAGGCCGTATGGGCTTTCCTGTGCCGGTTGATATCGCGCAGCTCGGCGCTGACGGCGTCGCGGCTGGCCGCCATCTCCTCGCCGAGCTTCGTCAGCTCCTCGAGCAGCGACTGCAGCCGGTCGGCATAGCGTTTCCGGTCTTCTCCCGAGAGCCTCAGCGCCGCCTCACACAACGACTCGACCTGAACGTCGAGCCCGGCCAGCTCCATCATGGCGCCCTGCTGCAAAAGGGCGCGGCTCTCGCCGATAAACTGCTCTATATCCTCCAGAAGCGCTTCAGCCTTCATGCTTCCTCCTCGCCTTCTCGTTGGCACGGTACACGTAGGAAAGGATTTCCGCCACCGCCGTATAGGCTTCGATGGGGATCGGCGTGTCGATGTCCAGCTTGGCAAGCAGCCCCGCCAGGTCGCGATCCTCGCGGATTTCTATGCCGTGGCGGCGGGCCAGCTCGATGATCGCCTCGGCGACATAGCCCCTACCCTTGGCGGCCACGTGCGGCGCCTTTTCCTTCTGCGGGTCGTAGGCCAGTGCAACGGCCAGCCGGTCCTTGTCCGCGGGCTCGTCACCGGTTGCCACGGTTGTCGTCCTTGGCGTCGAAATCGACGGTAAAATCGAAATCCAGCAAATCCGGCTCGCCGGCCGCCGCCGCGATATTCTGCTCGGTCACCCTCTGGTGCAGCTCCTTGCGCAGGATGGTCGCCTCCTTGGGGAAGGTGAAGCCGATCTTGACGCTCTTGCCACGCACGTCGACCACCGTCATCTCGATATTGTTGTTAATGATGATCGATTCGCCGATTTTTCTTGTTAAATAAAGCATTTAAATGAAATGCCCTTTCGCGGCGCAGTATTTGCTATATGAGGGATACTAGTGGCGTAAATCATGACGAATTGCAATGGCTATCGCCAGATTTATGTGGCCACGCCTTCTAAAATAAGATATGATAGCACAGTAAACTAGGAAATTATTGCCGAGTTATGGACTATTCCGGTATCCCGCTGTTCAGCATCATGAAAGCCAAGCTCGAATACATGTCCGAGCGGCAGAGCGTGCTGGCGCAGAACGTCGCCAATGCCGATACGCCAGGCTACAAGGCGGTGGATATTCCCGAGCCGGATTTCGGCAAAATGGTGTCCGCCGCCGGTCAGGGATTGCCGATGGCCGTCACCAGTCCCGGCCATATCAGTACCAGCGCTTCAGCTATCAATGTCCAGGTGGAGAAGCGCAAGAGCACCTATGAGCTGAATCCCGACGGCAACAACGTCTCCGTAGAGGAAGAAATGGCCAAGATCGGCCAGAACCAGATGGAATATCAGAAAGTGCTCGGCATGTACGGCAAGATGATCACGCTGTTTAAGACGGCGATCGGCAACACCAGCGGAGGATGAGCTAGATGGCGGGGCTTGCGGATAGTTTGCAGATTGCGGCGGCGGGCATGCATGCGCAGGGCGACCGGCTTCGCGTCGTTGCCGAGAATATCGCCAACGCCGATTCCACCGCTTCCACACCCGGCGGCACGCCCTACCGCCGCAAGGTGGTGGTGTTTCAGAACATGCTGGACAAGGAGCTGGGCATACAGACGGTCAAGGTCGCCAAGCGCGGCTACGACATGTCGGAATTCAACAAGAAATACGACCCCACGCACCCCGCCGCCGACGCACAGGGCTACGTGCTGTATCCCAACGTCAATTCCATCGTCGAGATGATGGACATGCGCGAAGCCCGCCGCGGCTACGAGGCCAATCTCGACGTGGTGCAGGTTTCCAAAGCCATGCTATCGCAAACGATTAACCTATTGAAGCAGTGATATGACCGTCGATGCCCTGAATGCCGCTAATGCCTACCGCAATCAGCTGAGGCTGATGCAGAACGCCGGCGACGCCGCGCCCGCGCAGGAGGAACCCTCAAAATCCGCCTTCGCGCAGCTGGTGGAAACCGCCGCCAAAGACGCCATGGGCAGCCAGTATAAGGCGGAGACCGCGCAGATGAGCGCGCTGACCGGCGGCAAGGCCGATCTGACCAGCCTCGTCACCGCCGTTTCCGACGCCGAGCTGTCGCTGAACACCGTCGTCGCCATCCGCGACCGCGTCATCAACGCCTATAACGACATCATCAAGATGGCGATTTAGGTTCCAGGTGACAGGTGTCAGGTGTCAGAGTAAAGTAATTCTGCAATCCGTCACCTGACACCTTCCATGGAAGCCCCTGAAGTCATCGAAATCTGCCGCCAGGCCATCTATGTGCTGATCCTCATATCGGCGCCGCTGATGATCGTGGCACTGGTGGTGGGCATCGCCATCGCGCTGTTGCAGGCGCTGACGCAGGTGCAGGAAGCAACCTTGACTTTTGTTCCCAAGGTGCTGGCCATGCTGCTGGTGCT
>JAGWLJ010000062.1 GCA_028873275.1 Pseudomonadota bacterium | reverse complement strand
GATTCTTTCATGATATGAATAAGGGGAAGGCAACAGCTTATAAAGCAAGAAAAAAGGATTTCAAGGGATTTTATTGCCATCCGGCGGAAGCCGAAATCCACGTTGCACCAGTCCGCCTACGCCAAAGGCTACGGCGGACACCAGCTTTTTTAAACTCGCTTATGCCTCGCTAAGAAAGGCTGGTGGCAGGAGTGACAGGAGTCGAACCTGCAACCCCCGGTTTTGGAGACCGGTGCTCTAGCCAATTGAGCTACACTCCTATTTTTGCCCGAAACAGCGGAGGGCGTTTATAGCAGACCGGGAAACATTGTCCAGCCTTGCGCCATCAAGGGCTATTTCCCGTCCAGCGCCCGGTTGAGCGCCAGCACGTTGACGCGTGGCTCGCCCAGCACACCCCATTGACGCTCCTCGGTATACTTCAGCACCAGAGCCCGCATGCGCTCTTCGTCCATATGCCGAGCCCGGGCCACGCGCGGAATCTGGTATTCCGCAGCCGCCGGGCTGATATGGGGATCAAGCCCGCTGCCAGAGGCAGTAACCAGATCGACCGGCACGGGAGCCTGATTTTTGGGATCGGTAACTTTGAGCGCCTCGAGACGTGCTTTCACCGCATTAAGAAGGGTTGGATTCTCCGGCGCCAGATTCGAACCGCTGGAACTGACTGCGTTATACGGAGGCGTCGTGGCCGAGAGTCTGCCCCAGAAATATTTCGGATCGGAGAAATTCTGGCCGATCAGCTCGGAGCCGATGACTTTGCCGTCCTTCTCGATCAGGCTGCCCTGCGCCTGCGCGGGGAAAAGCTCCTGGATAATCGTCGTGCACAGAGCTGGATAAACGCCGCCGAAGAGCAGGCTGAAGAGCGCCAGGAAAACAAGGGTGGGACGAAAATGATTTAGAGTAGTTTTCATAGGGAGCTCCTATACCAGGCCCAGCGCTGCCAGCAGCATGTCGATGATCTTAATCCCGATAAAAGGCGTAACCACGCCGCCCACGCCGTAAACGAGGATATTGTGTCGCAGCATCGCCGCTGCCGGCGCAGGACGGTATTTGACGCCTTTGAGCGCCAGCGGAATCAAGGCAATGATAATCAGCGCATTGAAGATCACCGCCGACAGGATGGCGCTCTGCGGCGTGGCCAGATGCATCAGGTTCATCCGCATCAACGAGGGGTAGGTACTGGCAAAGGCGGCTGGAATGATAGCGAAATATTTGGCGAGGTCGTTGGCGATGGAGAAGGTGGTGAGCGCCCCGCGCGTCATCAGCAATTGCTTGCCGATCTCGACGATTTCGATGAGTTTCGTCGGGTTGGAGTCGAGATCGACCATATTGCCGGCCTCTTTGGCCGCCTGCGTGCCGCTGTTCATGGCTACCGCCACGTCGGACTGTGCCAGGGCGGGCGCGTCGTTAGTGCCGTCGCCAACCATCGCCACCAGCTCGCCGCCTTCCTGCATCTTGCGGATGAATTTGAGCTTCGATTCCGGCGTCGCCTCGGCGATGAAATCATCAACGCCTGCCTCGGCCGCTATAGCCGCCGCAGTCATCGGATTGTCACCGGTGATCATCACGCTCTTGATGCCCATGCGCCTGAGCTCATCAAGCCTCTGCTTGATGCCCGGCTTGACGATATCCTTGAGCTGCACGACACCCAGCACGTTCCTACCGTCGGCCACCATCAGCGGCGTGCCACCCTGGCGGGCGATGATATCAATCTGCTTAGTGACGTCAGCGGGAACGCTGCCGCCCAGTTTTGCCACGTGCTTGCCGATGGCGTCACCCGCTCCTTTGAGAATAACGCGTTCGCCGATGGTGACACCACTAGTGCGCGTCTCGGCAGTAAAGGGAATGAAGGTCGCCTGAATCGAATCGGCGGCACGCTCCGGCAGACCGAATTTACCCCGTGCCAGCGATACGATGCTGCGGCCTTCCGGAGTCTCATCGGCCAAGGAGGCCAGCTCAGCCGCCTCGGCCAGCTGCTGCGGCGTTATCCCCGGCGCCGGGAACATATTCACCGCCTGCCGGTTGCCCATGGTGATAGTGCCGGTTTTATCCAGCAGCAGCACGTTGACGTCCCCCGCCGCTTCTACCGCACGGCCTGACATGGCGATCACGTTAGCACGGATCAGCCGGTCCATGCCGGAAATGCCGATGGCGGAGAGAAGGCCACCGATGGTCGTCGGAATAAGGCATACCAGGAGCGCGATCAGCACGGTCAGGCTGACCGGCGTGCCCTGCCCCTGCTGCGCGACGGAAAATATCGAAAACGGCAGCAGGCTGACGCAAACCTGCAGAAATACCAGCGTCATTGCCGCCAGCAGAATGAAGAGTGCGATTTCATTGGGAGTTTTCTGACGCTTTGCGCCTTCCACCAGCCCGATCATACGATCGAGAAAGGCCTCGCCGGGATTGGAGCTGATGCGGATAATCAACCAGTCGGACAGCACCTTGGTGCCGCCGGTGACGGCATCGCGGTCGCCACCCGATTCGCGGATAACCGGCGCGCTCTCACCGGTGATGGCGCTTTCGTCAACCGAAGCTACGCCGTCGATTACCTGTCCGTCGCCCGGAACGAAATCGCCAGCCTCTACCAGCACGATATCACCCTTGCGCAGATCAGGCGCGGCGACTAGCCGGTAATGTTTGTGGTCGTCGGCGGCATGCGCCAGCTTCTTGGCCTGCACATCGCGCCGTGCTTTCTTGAGCGAATCGGCCTGCGCTTTTCCCCTACCTTCGGCCACCGCCTCGGCGAAATTGGCGAACAATATCGTGAACCACAACCAGGCGGCGATGGCGACGACAAACCAGATCGATTCATTGCTGGGCGGCGAATTTATATCACAGGCGGCGATCAGCGTGGTGACGATAGAACCGATATATACCACGAACATCACTGGATTGCGCAGCTGGTAAAGCGGTCCCAACCGCCGGAATGACTGACGGATGGCCGTACCGATAATACTGTGGGTAAACAGGGAAGTGGCAGGATGACCGGGGCTCATAACGTCATAGCATGAGGTTGAAATATTCGGCAATCGGCCCCAGCGCCAGCGCTGGCACGAAGGTCAGCACGCCGACCATCACCACCACCGACACCAGCACGATAATAAAGAGCGGTGTATGCGTGGGCAGCGTTCCGGCCGATACCGGCACGGTGTTGCGCCCGGCCAGCGATCCGGCGATAGCCAGCACCGGCACGATTACCCAGTAACGGCCGAATAGCATGGCCAGCCCCAGCGCTGTGTTATAAAAGGGAGTATTGGCATTCAGGCCGGCAAAGGCGCTGCCGTTGTTATTGGCCGCTGAAGAAAAAGCATAAAGAATTTCTGCGAAACCATGCGCGCCCGGATTGGCAATACTGGCCACGCCCGCCGGAACCGATACGGCCACCGCCGTTCCCAAAAGCGCGGCGATATGCGGCGCCAACACAACAATCGACGCCATCTTGACCTCAAAGGCCTGGATTTTTTTGCCAAGATATTCCGGCGTGCGCCCCACCATGAGACCGGAGATAAACACAGCGACGATGACGAAGATCAGCATTCCGTATAATCCGGAGCCTACCCCGCCATAAATGACTTCGCCAAATTTCATGAACAGCATCGGCACCAGCGCGCCCAGCGGCGTGAAGGAATCATGCATGGAATTTACCGAACCGTTGGAAGCAGCAGTAGTAGCGCTGGCCCACAGCGCCGAATTCACAATGCCGAATCGCGTTTCCTTGCCTTCCATATTGCCGCCGGGTTGCATCGGACTCATGGTCTGATCAATACCTAGCGACGCCAGTCGCGGATTGCCGTTCTGCTCAAACCCAATGCAAGCAAGTGCCAGTGGAATAAAGATAATCGTCATCGCCGCCAGTACCGTCCAGCCCTGCCGCGTATCTCCCGCCATGCGTCCGAAGGTATAGGTCAATGCTGCCGGAATCAGCAATATGGCCAGCATTTCGAGGAAATTGGACAACGGCGTCGGGTTCTCGAAGGGATGCGCCGAATTAGCGTTGAAAAAGCCGCCGCCATTGGTACCCAGCTGCTTGATGGCCACCTGCGAAGCTACGGGACCGAGGGCAATGGATTGCTCCGTCACAGTCTGCGCCTGCTGCGCGATATTTCCCTGCGCATATTTCTGTTCAGGAACGCTCATGCTTTCCATCAGCGTGGCGCCCGCAGAAGGCTTCAGCGTCTGCACCACGCCCTGACTACCGAAAACAACGGCAAAAATCAGTGAGAGCGGCAACAGGATATAGAGATTGCCGCGCAGCATATCAGCCCAGAAATTACCAATCAGGGGCGTTTTTTTGCGCGTGAACCCGCGGATCAGCGCCACCAGGATGGCCATGCCGGTGGCGGCGGAAATGAAATTCTGCACAGCCAGCCCGGTCATCTGGCTGAAATAAGAAAGCGTCGCTTCGCCGCCATAGCTTTGCCAGTCAGTATTGGTGATAAAGCTGGCGGCTGTGTTGAATGCCAGGTCGGCCGACACGCCCGCAAAATGCTGCGGATTAAAGGGCAGGAATTCCTGAAGCCGCAGGATAGCATAAAGAAGAACGAAGCCGCCCAGGCCGAAAAACAGCACTGCCGCCGCATACTGTTTCCAGTCCATTTCCTGTTCGGGGTCAACGCCGGCCAGCCGATACAACAACCGTTCCAATGGCGCCAGCAGTGGGTGCAGGAAGGTGTGCTCGCCGAGATATACTCGCGCCATGAACCCGCCCAGTGGCCGCACGCAGGCCAGCAGCACTATTATGTAAATAGTGAACTGAATACCACCATTGCCCATCAGAAAATCGAAATTCATGGAAAGATCTCCGGCTTGAGCAACGCCAGCGCCAGGTAAATATAGAGTACAAGAGCAATGATGCCCATAAGGAGATATACTAGGGTCATGAGTTGTCTCCATTTAGCGTGCCGGCAAAGGCCACCAGCGCGTAAGTCAGTGCGAAGAAGACAGCGGCAAGCAGCAGGTAGGCAATATCCATAGCTCAGCCCAGATAATTCCAGCGGTGCTTATAGCACCCCATCCTGAAGGAAGGTATAAAATAAAGGAAGGTATAAAATAAATGCATGAGCGTTATGAAAAGGTTAAAATGGCGTGCAAATTATTCGAATACTTACCTGGGAATGGTGGAGCCAAAGGGAGTCGAACCCTCGACCTTCGCATTGCGAACGCGACGCTCTACCAACTGAGCTATGGCCCCACAGCCCCGCATTTATTGCGGGGTCGGGCGGAAAGTCAATGAAAAGATGGTGTTTCAGCGCGTGTGGCTGCTGTGATCCACCTCGAAAAAGTTTTCTTCCTCCGGCATTTCCTGCGTCACCGGCAACGGATCGCTGAAGGAAGTATCTCTCCCCGCTCTCATGGCATATAGAAGAGTATGGTAGGCATCATGACGATCAGCTGTCGTGCGCCTTTTATATTCCTCGCCCACAAGCGCAGCCAATATGGCCGGATTACCATCGGTTGCCGTTGC
Organism: Pseudomonadota bacterium; assembly: GCA_028873275.1. GTDB lineage: Bacteria > Pseudomonadota > Alphaproteobacteria > Rickettsiales > SXRF01 > JABDCD01. The sequence continues at coordinate 1,955 of JAGWLJ010000062.1, read as the reverse complement.
CTTAAATATAAGACGCCGGTTACGGTTTTCAATTTTCCGCCATGGCGATTTTTTCGGTTCAGCTTTTTCCATAGGCCTATACCTCTTGTCCAAGCACTTCCATCAGCTCGCGCCATTCGCCCTTGCTCATGCCGCTTTGTTCCTGCGCCACTTTCTCGCCGGCAATCAACCGCCGGATTATCGCCAGCCCCTTACCTGAAAGCGCCGCGCCTCCCATGCGGTAATCCATGAAGGCCTGATAGGTAATGGGCACCCATGCCTTAAGCATATCGAGCATCACCTCGGCATAGGCGCGGATTTCGTACTGGGCATGGGCATCGGCGCGCAGGCTTAAAAAATGCAGCAGGTTATGCAGATCGATTTTCCAGTACCACTGCGTATAAAAATTCAGCGTCAGATTCATGCGTGCCAGCTCCCGCGCCAAGCCAGTCTGGCCTTCCTTTAAAATATTGCCCTCGAGATCCTCGTTGAGCATTTCCTCATAATGGCCGTAGGCGCGAGTTGCATCATCCTTTAAAATATCGAGCACCCTCGCTGCTTCCCGCCCTTCGAGGAGCTGCCCCCTCCCCTGTCGGTTGGACTTGCTCTGCGCCGCCAACTGCTCGGGTGCCGGAATATAGAATTCCTTGTCCATAATCGAGTAACGGCCAGAATACTCGTTGACGTTGGCCGTGCGGTGGCGAATCCACTGACGGGCAATGAAAATAGGCAACTTGATATGGAACTTGATCTCGCACATCTCAAACGGCGTCGTATGCCGGTGGCGCATCAGGTAGTTGATCAGCCCGGCATCCTCGTTGACCTTCTTAGTACCGCGCCCATATGACACACGCGCCGCCTGCACAATGGCCGAATCGTTGCCCATATAATCGATGACGCGCACAAATCCATGATCAAGCACGGGAAATGCCTTGTAAAGCATCTCCTCCAGCGCCGGCGATATATCGCGCCGCGTTGGCGCCTGCTCGTCGCGCAGGGTATCGATTTCAGAGGCTTGGCTTGCGGTTAAGGGCATAAACGGTCATTAGGTCACGGGTCAATGAGTCATGGGTAAATGATTTACGACTACATTTCAACCCATGACTCATGACCCGTGCCGAATGTTCCCCCTTCACAAATCTCCGCCAATGCCTTATATTAGTAGGTGCTGGGCAACCGGCTATGGCAATAAACGTAAGTCAGAATAGACGGATTGGACCCGGGGGCAGTACCCGGCGCCTCCACCAGTATAGGGAACAGGGATTGGGCTTTAGGGATTAGGTTTTACTCCAATCCCCAATCCCTAAAGCCCGATCTCTCTAGTGGCGGGGGCGAATCAGGCTCGACAGCCGTAATAAAGGTCTTATCTTTGCCCGCGATGATACTGGCGTAATCAGATCAAACCTTTAAATGCCAACGACAACGTTGCATTTGTTGCTGCTAACGACAACACCGTCGTCGCAGCCCGCGTTGCCGCCTAACGGCGCACGCGTGCTCTAGCACGTAACTCGGTCATTGGAACGGGTACCGGGAAACAGAAACCCGTTCTTTCATTCAGTTGTCAGTGGCCGGTTGCCAGCGATAGCGCTTTCGCGGTATACTACCTGATGACTGGCTATTGATAATTGACAATTGAATCATGACCGAAGACCTTATTCATTATCCGACCCTCATCGACCAGGCTATGCGTGGCGTAGTGCGTGACGTGCTGAAGCGCGTGCAATCGTACGGCCTGCCGGGCGACCACCATTTTTATATCTCCTTCCTCACCACGCATCCCGGCGTGCGCATGTCGGATCAGCTGAAAAGCCGCTATCCCAAGGAAATCACCATCGTGCTGCAGCACCAGTTCTGGGACTTTCGCGTCGAAGAGCAGTGCTTCCATGTCACGCTCTCTTTCAGCGGCGCGCCCGAAAAGCTGACGGTCCCTTTTGCCGCGCTCGTGGCTTTCGCCGATCCTTCCATCAAATTCGGCC
>JAGWLJ010000061.1 GCA_028873275.1 Pseudomonadota bacterium | reverse complement strand
TTCCGTTCCTTCGCCTTTGGCTTCGCGGCGCTCCCCGGGATCAACGCCGATCAGTTCGACGCCACCCACTTCGCCGCTGGTAAAGCTGCGGATGCGATAAGGCTTGTCGAGTGTCAGAACGATGGCATACCCTCCTGCGGTCTGCTCGGCGCTGACAATGTATGGATACAGCTGCGACAGCAGCCCGCCGAAATCAGGATGCGCCTCGCGCTCGAAACGAATGGTCAGCGTGCTGCCCTTGACATCGGCGGTAAACGGCACCGGCTCCGGCCATTCGAAGGTGATGCGTGCCGCATGCCGCACCAGCGTTCCCCGGATCAGCGGTACGGAGCCCGTTTCCCCGTCCTGCGCAACGGCCGCCATCGGCACGGACAGCCACGCCGCAAAAACCGTATAATACAGCAATCGGTTAAATCGTTTACCCATAGCTCCCCGTCAGCTTGCTTTATTCTTATATCACATCGGTATAAGCAAGCCTTGTACCATCTCTCACCATAGGCGAGCGGACGCAAGAACGGAAGCGCAAAATAGGGCGGATCAGGCCGCCGCCTTGATCTCTTCGGGCAGGGAGCGGGAGTCTGTCATTTTGCGCGGGTTGAACAGCATCGGCCGGCGGTGGTGGTTGGCGTGGTAGTAAATCCCGAACCAGAAGAAATTGGCCAGCTTGTAATACCAATGTTCGGTCAGATTGGCCGGCGCGGTTTCGCCGGTGGCCGGGTCCTTGGGATGGCAGTAGTAATTAATATGCGCGAATAACAGGTGATTGGCGATATAGGAAGGAATGTAGAAAAAAACGAATCCCGCCGGTCCCAGCGCCAGGTACCAGAACAGCAGGTTGCAGGCCACCATGCCGAGAAAAACCACCAGCAGCGCCTTGTGCAGCACGTGTGTGCGCATGCCCATGCCCCAGTGCGCGCGGTAACGCTCGGTGATCTTGGCCGAGGATTCCATAAACATACGCTTGATAAATTGCGCGAAATTATCGTTCAGCGGCGCGTGCGGGTCCATGGTCGTATGGTCGGAATACTGGTGATGCACCAGATGAATCAGCTTCCAGCCCATGAAGCCCCACAGCTGCTGCAGCCCGGCCAGTTGCCCGCCCAGCCAGTTGAGCCATGGCGTGGGAAAGCTGTCATGCGTGGCGTTATGGATGAACACCGCCGACAGCCCGCCGGCATAAATCCCCAGTGGAATCAACAGCAATTGCCAGGCAGCAAAATGAAACCGATAAAAATCCGGCGAGTGCAACCTATATGCCGCAACGCACAAAAGGGCGCCTACCACCAGACTAATAGTGAAAGAGCGTATATGCAGGTAGCGGTCATTATAGAAACGTTTCATCAGCGACATGGGCGGCTTTCCTTGAGTTGCACGCCCGCCTGTATATCGGCCTTCGCTGCTGTTTTCAACCACGTCGTAAAATCACGCCGTCTGGGTGGCCTTGTCGCGGCGCTTGTGGACATACATCGACATGTCGGCCGAGGCCAGCGCCGCCTCCGCATCATCGCCGCTTTTGATGGAATAATAGCCGTAGGCGGCGGTGACGTGCAGGTGCTTGCCGTTGAACACGAACGGCGTTTTCTGCAGCTTCTCGGCGATCTTGGCGCCGCGCTTGCGGGCCGCTTCCTCGCCGGCATAATACATGATGACGGCGAACTCGTCGCCGCCGATGCGGGCCAGGAAGTCCGACTCGCGCATGGCCGAAGACAGCAGCTGCGAGATATGGCGGATGGCCAGGTCGCCAGCCGCATGGCCGTACTGGTCGTTGATCTGTTTGAAATCGTTGAGGTCGAAATAGAGGATGGTGGAAGGATGGCCGTAACGCTCATGCATGGTGATCGCCCAGGCCAGGCGGCGCATGAAAGCGCGGCGATTGGGAATCGGCGCTACGCAGTCGACATCGACCAGGCGCTCCAGCTCTGCCAGGCTTTCCTTGGTGCGGGAGAGATCGCGATTGACGTCGTCGAGCTTTTCCATCAGCGCCGACACAGCCAGACTCACTGCCGGCGTCATTTCCTCTTCGGGGATTCCCAGCATGGAAAGCCGCTCCGCCATTTTGGGCGATACGCGAAGCGGCTTCTCTGCCGCTTCTGGCTGCGCCTTTTCCTTTAGTGCATCTGCTTTCATAGTCGCCGACTTTATTAACCGGTCAGTTGCTTTTTGTATAGCATTAAATGCTTTTAAATAAAAGCATTTTCCCGGATACGGCCCGCCGGCAAATGAGGACGGATAGTTTTTGACATTTGAGAGAACTTCTGTAAAGTCCGCAGCTTACTTGACGGGAATCCGCCTATGCCCACCGCGTCAGCCATCGCCATCATTATGGGAAGCCAGTCTGACTGGGAAACCATGCGCCACGCCGCCGATGTGCTCGAGGTACTGAAAATCCCTTACGATAAACGCATCATCTCTGCGCACCGTACCCCTAAACGGCTCTATGAATTCGCCGGCAGCGCGCAGGAAAACGGTATTAAAATCATCATCGCCGGTGCCGGGGGCGCCGCGCATCTGCCTGGTATGGCTGCTTCGATGACCACATTACCGGTTCTCGGTGTGCCGGTGGAAAGCCAAACGCTCAAAGGCCTCGACAGCCTGCTCTCCATTGCCCAGATGCCGGCCGGTATTCCGGTAGGTACGCTCGCCATCGGCAAAGCCGGCGCCATCAACGCCGCCCTTTTCGCCGCCGCAATCCTGGCGCTGGAGGATACAAAGCTGGCCAAGCGGCTAGCTGCATGGAGAGAGAAGCAAACGGCCTCCGTGCCGGAAGCACCTCCATGCCATTAATTCCTCCCGGCTCCACCATAGGTATTTTAGGCGGCGGGCAGCTGGGGCGCATGCTGGCCATCGCCGCTGCCGAGCTAGGCTATCACGCGCATATTTACTGCCCAGAAAAAGATGCTCCCGCCGGCGAAGTGGCAAAGTTCACCACCATCGCTGCCTACGAGGATCTGTCCACGCTTGAGGTCTTCGCCAGAAGCGTCGATGTCGTTACCTATGAATTCGAGAACATCCCGCATGCGCCGGTGGAGCATTTGGCGAAATTCATCCCGGTCAGGCCCGATCCGGCTGTACTCGCCATCTGTCAGCATCGCGTACTGGAGAAGCAGACGGTCAATAAATTGAGCATCCCCACCGCCGCTTTCCGGCCCGTTTCCTCTCTGGAGGATTTGAAAGAAGCCGCCGCGGTACTCGGCCTGCCCGCCATTCTCAAAACCGCCCGCATGGGATATGATGGCAAGGGGCAGTGGAAGGTCATGAGTCATGAGCCCCAGGTCATGAGCCGGGTCATTGCAGAATCCGGCCTTTCCGCCCATGACCGGCAATCCAGGACCCATGGCGCTCCTTTCATCCTCGAATCCTTCGTGCCTTTCCGCATGGAAATCTCCCTCATTGCCGCCCGCGATGCCAAGGGAACCATTATCTGCTACGACGCCGTGCAGAATATTCACAAACATCACATCCTCTCCGAAACTATCGCCCCCGCCCCTATCGCACCGGCGCTGGCCCGGAAAGCCAAAGCCATGACGGAGGCCATCGCCGAGGGAATCGGGTTGGTTGGATTGGTGGCAGTGGAGATGTTCGTCACCGACAAGGACGAGATCCTGGTCAATGAACTAGCCCCGCGGCCGCATAATTCCGGGCACTGGACGATCGATGCCTGCGCCAATTCCCAGTTCGAGCAAATCATTCGCGCTATCTGCGGCCTACCGCTGGGATCAACTGAGCGCCTGTGCGATGCACGTATGCTGAATCTGATCGGCGATGACATCAACGACTGGCAGAAATACCTTGCCATGCCCAATGCCAGGCTGCATGTATATGGCAAGAAAGAAGCTAGGCCCGGCAGAAAAATGGGGCATGTAACTTTTTTAGGTGACTGACCTATGTCTATCCGCACTGAATCCGACTCCTTCGGCCCCATCGAGGTGCCTGCCGATAAATATTGGGGCGCACAGACGCAGCGCTCCCTGCAGAATTTTAAAATCGGCGGTGAAACCATGCCTAAGCCGCTAATTACTGCTTTCGGTGTGCTCAAGCGCTCGGCAGCCATCGTCAATATGCAACTCGGCGTGCTTGATAAAAAGATTGGTGAAGCCATCGTCAGGGCAGCGGATGAAGTCATCGACGGCAAGCTGGACGGTAATTTCCCGCTGGTCGTATGGCAGACCGGCAGCGGCACACAGACCAACATGAACGTCAACGAAGTCATCTCCAACCGCGCCATCGAGCTGCTTGGCGGCGAAAAAGGCAGCAAAAAGCCGGTGCATCCCAACGATCATGTCAATATGGGGCAGTCAAGCAATGATTCCTTCCCCACCGCCATGCACATCGCCGCGCTGATGGAGCATACGCAAAGGCTGCTGCCGGCACTGCGGCATCTGCGCGATGCGCTCGACAAAAAAGCAAAAGAATTCAATGATATCATTAAAATCGGGCGCACGCATCTGCAGGATGCCACTCCGCTGACACTGGGACAGGAATTCTCCGGCTATGTAGCGCAGATGGATTATCTTCTGAAAATGCTGGCTCCTGATGCGCTGGCCTATTCTATTCGCTATCTGGCGCAGGGCGGCACGGCGGTTGGCACTGGGCTGAATGCGAAGAAAGGTTTTGCCGAGGCCTTTGCCAAGGAAGTGGCACAGATTACCCGACTGCCATTTGAAACCGCACCCAATAAATTCGCCTATCTTGCCACGCATGACCAGCTGGTGGCGCTGTCGGGCGGGCTGAACACCGCCGCCGTGGCGCTGATGAAAATTGCCAATGATATCCGCCTGCTGGGTAGCGGGCCACGCTGCGGCCTGGGTGAAATCAGCCTGCCGGAGAATGAGCCGGGTTCCTCCATCATGCCGGGCAAGGTCAACCCGACGCAGTGCGAGGCCATGACCATGGTGTGCACGCAGGTGATGGGCAATCACGTGACGGTCTCCATCGCCGGAAGCCAGGGACATTTCGAGCTCAACGTATTCAAGCCGGTGATCATTTATAACGTGCTGCAGTCGATTCGGCTGATCGCCGATGCGTCGATCAGCTTTACTGACAACTGCGTGGTGGGTATCGAGGCCAATAAGGACCGTATAAACAAGCTGATGCAGGAATCGCTGATGCTGGTGACGGCGCTTAATCCGCATATCGGGTACGACAACGCCGCCAAGATCGCCAAGAAGGCGCATAAGGAAGGCACATCGCTCAAGGCCGCCGGCATAGCGCTGGGGCTGCTAACAGGAGAGCAATTCGATCAATGGGTTAAGCCGGAAACCATGCTCGGTCCCAACTAAAAAATACGAAAATTTTATTTGCTTTATCAATAAGCAGTAATATGGTTCAGTCACTTTATTAAACTGATATAAACTTTTATGATGGGCTTATGGTGCGTGCATCCGACGAATTCATAAAACAACTCTCTTTAACAACCAGCGCAAACCCACTTGATACTCGCCTCGCAACCATCACAGAAACTGAATTTGATGCTTTGGACGATTCAGGCACAAAAGGGATACCAGAACTAAAGTCCTTATTCGAACGCGTTGTCGAACGAAAAAAGACAATCGATACTTTATTCAGACAGGGTAAAATAGATAAAGTGCAGCATATTATGCTTTGGCGTGAACAGGAAAGAATATCGGGATGGCTGATCTGCTGGGCAGAGGATAATGGCTTTTATAAGAGAGAGAGCTTAGGACCAGGCTACTCCAGTGATTCTGGAGCGCCATAACTTACCACTAATGCACTGAATTAGTCGGCGGAGCCGATTCTCTCAATAATTTTCGCATTTCTTCCTGATTCCGATAGTCTGACGGCTTTTGCTGAATATCCGTTCTGGCGACTTTGTATTTATCGTCTAGTGACGCGCCATCGCTTCCCACCGTTTTACCTTTGACCATGCGTTCCTGCCAGCTCGGGCCGTTGCCGGTTTCCTTCCAGCGTGGTCTGATCTCATCGCTGCCGCCACCCTGCGTAAATTCTTCGAGCGTCATCTTGCCCAGCTTTACGCGGCGTTCGGCTTCCGCCTCGCGTGCAGGATCCGGCAGGTGCTGCGTGGTAAGCGCATAATACACATCCATCGCGCCCGCCCGGAATTTCGTCCAGTCCAGTCCTAACGTTCCATCGATCATGGTTTCTATACCCATATCGGTACGCGCATTATCGACATAACGCGTCGCCATATCCTTGGCGATGAAATAAGGCGTATAAGCGACGGACGCTTTGACCGTCTTATCAAGGAAATCATTCCCTGTTTTAGAAAAGCAGCGCTCAAAAAATTCCTTTCCTTTATCTGGAAAAATCCGCTGTACGAATTTTACTGCCTTATTCTGTTTGCGGCTAAACCAATCGCTGGCCTGGCCTAGACGGCTTTGCCCCATTTTAAACGGGTGATATTCACTGTCTGGATTAGCGATAATTCCTTCAGGTTTCTCAAATCTTCCCGGATGAATCTCTCGTACCAACCCGGCATTTCTACGCTCAAAAGGAAAACTTTCTTTCCCCAAAGTACCCTGAGGATCGTATTTAGACCAAAGCAGTTCCTCTCTTCCACGCATTCTATCCGCTTTTTCGGGATCTCTGCTATTAGCCTTAATGGGCTCGAAATATCCTTTTTTATTTTTATGTACCATCCTTCCCAACTCAGAATTTATAAAATGCCCCGTATCCTTATTCTGAGTTGGGCGGATCAGGGCGAAAATCGGCGAGGCGGGCAACATGAACAGCGTTCCCTTGATCGTGCTCCGCAGCACCCATTTGCCGATATCCGATGCCGTGCCGAGCATGGTGCTTTGCTCCGGCGAATCCGGCGAGCCGTAAAGGCCGTAGGGCCTGCCGTGAAAAATATTGGCACCATATTGATACAATTCCCGGTACATCAACGTAAACCAGTTATAAACCGTGAACCGGGCAAAAAAATCGGCCGTCGCTTCTTTGGCGTAATTGCCGGTCACTTTCCCTTTATCATCTACCTTGAAGCCATAGGCGTTAGCATGAGCGGCGAGATTCCAGCCCGGACTGAACTTATTGATGACGGGCGTCAGGCCTTTCATAAAATAAACGTAGGGAACCGCCACCGCCCAGTCTTCGCCGCCGCGATAGGTGATGTAATTCCACCAAGCGCGGCCGAATGATTTTACCGCCTCAACCGGCTTGAAATGTCCCTTCTCCAGCCAATCTTTCTTGTCGTTGGGATCAAACCAACTGACCACATCCTGCGCCATGGCGTTGCCCACGCCCATGCCGAAGAACCCGGTCGTCACGCCGGCCACCTCGGCGCCAAGCGTTCTGCCGCGAATGTTTTTATTATCCACATGGAAGTGATAGCTCGGCCGGAAGTGAACGGCATCGTGCGCCAGGCGCTCCGCCCTGGCCGCGCCAACGAAAGGCCGCGATACCGCTTTTACGCCCCACTGGATCGGCTTGCCCACTACTGTATCGATGGTCTTAGCGATAACCTTGAGAGGG
>JAGWLJ010000333.1 GCA_028873275.1 Pseudomonadota bacterium | reverse complement strand
TCTCTATGCCGAGGACGACAAGCTGACCTTCATGGATAATGAGAATTTCGAGCAGATCAGCATGCCCAAGGACATGCTGGGCGAGCGCCTGCCTTTCCTGCAGGATGGCATGACCGTCAGCATTGAAACTTACGAAGGAACGCCGCTGTCGATCGCACTGCCACAAAAAGTCATTATGAAGATCGTCGAGGCCGATCCGGTAGTGAAGGGGCAGACGGCCGCTTCGTCTTACAAGCCTGCGATTCTCGAAAACGGTGTGCGCGTGATGGTGCCCCCTTTCATCCCGGCCGGAGAAACCATCGTGGTGGATACTAATACGCTTGAATACGTCGAGCGCGCTAAAGCGTCGTAATGAGTTCTCCCCTTCTCAATGTGATGAGCGCCGCCGCCGTTAAGGCGGGCAAGGGATTAATGCGCGATTTCGGGGAAGTCAGCGAGCTTCAAGTTTCGCGCAAAGGGCCAGCCAATTTCGTCACCCAATCGGATATCCGCACGGAAAAGTTGCTGCGCCGCGAACTGGAAAAAGCCCGGCCGGATTACGGTTTTCTTCTTGAAGAAGGCGGAGAAGTTCCCGGCAAGGACAGCAGGTATCGCTGGGTGATCGACCCGCTGGACGGCACCACCAATTTTATCCACGCCATTCCCTATTTCTGCATTTCCATCGCTCTGGAAGAGCGCCGCCCAAACGGCGTCGTCGAAACCGTCGCCGGGGTAATTTTCGATCCAGTGCATAACGAGCTCTTTACCGCTGAGAAAGGCAAGGGCGCGCTGGTCAACGGCAAGCGCCTGTCCGTCTCATTGCGCGATACGCTCGAGGAAGCTATGCTGGTCACCGGCAATTATCGTTTCTTTGCTCCGGCCATTCGCACGGAGGCGCTCGCTCTGCAGGCCAATATTCTTCAGCGCGGCACCATTATCCGTTCCTTCGGCGCCACGGCACTGGACCTTGCCAACCTTGCCGCCGGCCGTATCGATGTCTGCTGGTACTACAGCTTCAAACCATGGGACGTCGCCGCGGGGCTGCTCCTGTTGCAGGAAGCCGGAGGCATCGCCACCCAGCTTGATGGTCAGCCGGCGCATGCCTATGTAAACGCCCTGCTGGCCAGTAACCGCACGCTCCATGCGCCCATGCGCCAGTTACTCTCGGAAGCGGCATAGAAAGCAGCTTTCGCAAAGTTTCCAGTTGCCCTGATCACCCGTTTTGCCTTAATCAGTATAAGGGCCATATAAAACGGGATAGTTATGATCAGCATGCGCGGGCGTTCGGCAAGGAATGGGCTACTTTCCACGGCGCAACGCCTGCTGGCGTTCCTGGCGGCTCTCGCCCTGCCGTTTTATGCCGATGCGCAGACGACTCCGCCCGCACCCGCCAAGCCAGCCATAGAGCTGAACCTCGATATCCTCGACCAGATGAAAACTACAGCGCCTGCAAAACAGGAAGCTAAGGAAAAGTCATCGGAGCACAAGCTCACCAAAAGGAAAAAATCGAAAACGAGGCATAAGGGTAAAAAGAGACATTCACATAA
>JAGWLJ010000332.1 GCA_028873275.1 Pseudomonadota bacterium | reverse complement strand
CAACCTGCTGCTGCTAGTTTTTTTTAAATATGCCGGTTTCGCTGCCGCCAATCTGGAGTATCTCTGCCACTGGCACCTGCCTCACCCCGACATCCTGCTACCTATCGGCATTTCATTTTTTACCTTCCAGCAGATCGCCTACTTAAGCGATTGCCATGCGGGCACCGTGCGCGAATACAGCTTCATCAATTATGGCCTGTTCGTTACGTTTTTTCCGCATCTGATCGCCGGGCCCATCGTGCATCACCGGGAAATGATGGGCCAGTATGAGCAACTGGCATACCGGCCCTTTTCCAGCGAAAAATTCGCGCTGGGCCTGTTCCTGTTTTCGATCGGCCTGCTGAAAAAAACCGGCCTTGCCGATAACCTCGCCGCCCTGAGCGATCCGATCTTTGCCCTGAGCACGCACGCGCAGGCGCTCGACATCTATTCGGCATGGCTGGCGGCGATAGGCTTTTCTTTCCAGATTTATTTCGATTTTTCAGGGTACTCCGATATGGCCATCGGCCTTGCGCTGCTGTTCGGCATTCACTTCCCGATGAATTTCAATTCTCCTTATCAGGCCGCCAGCATTATCAATTTCTGGCACCGCTGGCACATGACGCTCTCGCGCTGGCTCAAAGATTATCTTTATATCCCCCTAGGCGGCAACCGGCGTGGTCCGGTGCGACGCTATGCCAACCTGCTGATCACCATGCTGCTGGGTGGCTTGTGGCACGGCGCCAACTGGACCTTCGTCTTGTGGGGCGGGCTGCACGGCATATATTTATTGCTCAATCACACATGGAAGGCTACCTTCAGGCCCCTGCTGCCCGCCGCTGTCATCACGACAAAAACCTATAAGGTATTCTGCTGGGCGGTTACCATGCTGGCCGTCGTCACCGCTTGGGTGCTGTTCCGCGCCGAAAATTTGTCTTCCGCCGGGGTAATCCTCCACGGCATGTTCGCCGGCGACCATATCGTCGTGCCGCCCAACCTTCATGGCTGGCTGGGTAAAATCCTTGCGCCGCAGCACATGGCATGGGTACATTTAGACACGGAGGCACATATTTATGGCGGCGTATGGCATTTGGCGCTGCTGGCCGGCTGTTTCTTCATCTGCGTATTCTTACCCAATTCGCAACGGTTGCTGGCCGCTTACAAGCCGACGCTGGAGCAGCTCTCCGAAGGCTACCAGGTGGCGCGCAGCCGACTGGCGAAGTTTTTCTCGCTGGGTTTTGTGCCAGGAGCGGTATGCGGCTTCGTGGTGCTGGGAACAGTTATCCATCAGATTCTTTCCCACACGGAAATCCCCGCCTTCATCTATTTCAAATTCTGAAGCATGAAAAACCCCGGCAAATCATTTCTCAAGGGATTCATTCTGGCGCCGCTGCCGCTGATCGCGCTGTTTCTCGTCTTTGTTATCGCCGTGGACCCGTTCTGGCGCTTCGGCAGCCCGCTGATCCCCGGATTCAACCAACTCAAAATCCATTACACCCACCAGGTCAGACTCAGCAAATCGCATCAGGCCTGCGTCCAGAAGCCCCA
>JAGWLJ010000060.1 GCA_028873275.1 Pseudomonadota bacterium | reverse complement strand
TCTATCTCTTTCTTTTCTTTTGTTATTCCCCTAAAAACGATTATAGTGCCGTAGCTGTTATGCGTAACAACTTAGTCGGCAAGCGCTAATCCTGTGCCGGTCATCGAATCATCACATCATCGCTACATGCAGACTGCCCTGCGGCTGGCGCGGCGCAACCTCGGCCAGACCTGGCCTAATCCATCCGTAGGGGCGGTGGTGGTGAAGGATGACTGTATCATAGGGCAGGGGGTGACGGCGCGCGGCGGCCGGCCGCATGCCGAAACCGAAGCCTTGGCGCAGGCAGCGGCACAGGCGCGCGGCGCAACGTTATATGTGACGCTCGAACCCTGCGCTCATCAGGGCAAAACATCGCCGTGCGCGGAAGCAATTATTACAGCTGGCATCGCGCGCTGCGTGGTCGCCTGCCGGGATCCGAATCCGCTGGTGAACGGCAAGGGCATCGCGCAGTTGCAGCAGGCGGGCATCGAAGTGATCGAGAGGGTTTGTGAGGAAGAGGCAAAGGACATCAACCGGGGGTTTTTCTCGGTGATGGAAAGGAAGCGGCCTTATGTGGCGTTGAAGATCGCCGCATCGCTGGATGGGAGAGTTGCTTCTCCAAAGGGGCGGTGGATCACTAGTGAACCGGCGCGCGGCTACGGCCATCTGCTGCGCAGCCGTTATGACGCCATCGCTACTGGCATCGGCACGGTATTGGCCGACGATCCGCTGCTGACCTGCCGCCTGCCGGGGCTGGAGGAGCGGTCGCCAGTGCGCGTGATATTCGACCGGCGGAGGCGGTTGCCTGAGGATTCGCAGCTGATGAAAACAGCGGATAAGGTGCCGGTATGGCCGATGGCGGAAGAAAACATCGCCGCCGCGCTGGCGGCGTTGGCAGCGAAAGGCATTACGAGGCTGCTGGTCGAGGCGGGACAGAAATTGTCTACAGCCTTTCTGCAAAGCGGGTTGGTGGACCGCGTGTACTGGTTCCGCGCGCCGGCGGTGATCGGCGAGGAGGGATTGGCGGCGTTCAGCGATGGAGTGCCGGCGCGGTGGAAACAAATAGACCAGATTCCGTTGCTGCCCGATAGATTGGATGTGTTTGAATGTTCAGCGGCATAATTGATAATATCGGCGTTATTGAATCGGCAGAGCGTGGCGGTGACCTGCGGCTGGTAATCAGTTGCGCCTGCGCAAAAGATCTGGCGATTGGCGAATCGGTGGCATGCAATGGCGTGTGCCTGACGGTGGTGGAGAAAAATGCCAGCAGTTTTACGGCAGAGCTTTCCACCGAAACGCTTTCGCGCACGACGCCGGGCTGGAACGTTGGGGATAAAGTGAATTTAGAGCGCTCGCTCAGGTTGGGCGACCGCTTAAGCGGTCATCTGGTGACCGGGCATGTCGACGGCGTGGCCGTGCTCAAGGATATTACGCCGCAAGGTGATTCGCATATTCTCTGCCTGGAAGCGCCGCAATCTCTGGCCCGCTTCATCGCCGAAAAAGGCTCGGTGGCGCTGGATGGCGTATCGCTGACCGTCAACCGGATTGAAGAAAACCAGTTTTCGGTTAACATCATTGCGCATACTTGGCAGGCGACAACGCTTGGCCAGCGCCGACCCGGCGATGCGCTCAATCTCGAAATCGACCTGATCGCGCGCTATGCGGCGCGGCTGATGGGAAAGCAAGATATATGACGCAGGAAGAAGAAATAGAAAAGCTACAGGCTATCGGCTACCGTGCCATGCTTCAGGCTTTTAACAAAGCCCGCAATGCCGTTTCTCCCGATTGGGCTGGAATGGTTGGAGAAAAATATACCGGCAGTGTCTACGAAGAGGAGTTTGCTCCTAGGAAATCAGAATCGGAAACCGTGCCTGAAGAGATTCAGGTTATTATCAGTAATGCCGCTATAGCATTATTTATGAATATAAGCGCCTGTGTGGCGCTTGGAAATCCAGCGGTTTTCGATGAAGGAATCAATAACTGCCTGCAAAGAGGCGAACGGGATGATATTCAACGCCTGGAAGCTCCCGTGCTGCTTGCGGGATACAGAGCAGCCAAGGCTGCTTATCTTGAACTTCATCCTGAACATAAGCAATCTCTCGAGCGCTAATCATGCCCCATTCCCACCTTTCCCCCATCGACGCCATTATCGAGGACGCCCGCGAGGGGCGCATGTTCATCCTCGTCGATGACGAGGCGCGCGAGAACGAAGGCGATCTTATCATCCCGGCGCAGTTCGCGACACCCGAGGCGATCAATTTCATGGCCAAGCACGGGCGCGGGCTGATTTGCCTGGCGCTGCCGCGCGAGCGTGTCGATCAGCTGGGGCTCAACCTGATGTCGCGGGAGAATAATTCCCGGCACCAGACGGCTTTCACGGTGTCCATCGAAGCGCGCGAGGGCGTGACGACTGGCATCTCGGCGCATGACCGGGCGCATACGATTCAGGTGGCAATCGATCCTTCGAAAACGGCGCGCGACATCATGTCGCCGGGGCATGTCTTTCCGTTGGTAGCCAAGGATGGCGGTGTGCTGGTGCGCGCCGGGCATACCGAGGCGGCCGTCGACATCGCACGGCTGGCAGGGCTCAATCCTGCCGGTGTCATCTGTGAAATCATGAATGATGACGGTACTATGGCCCGGTTGCCCGATTTGGTAAAATTCGCGCAGGAGCATGGGCTCAAAATCGGTACCATCGCCGATCTGATTTCCTCCCGCCGCCGCTCGGAGAAGCTGGTCAGCCGCGTTATCGAAAGCGATTTCGACAGCCGGTTCGGCGGATGTTTCCGAATGATTGTCTATACCAGCACCATCGAGTATTCCGAGCACATTGCGCTGGTAAAAGGAGATATCGGCGCCGCCTCGCCAGTGCTGGTGCGCATGCATTCGTTGAACCTGTTGTCCGACATGCTGGGCGAGATGCCGCATGGAAGCAGCCTGCTGCAGTCGGCCATGGAACGGATCGCGCAGGCCGGCAGTGGCGTCATCGTGCTGATCCGCGAGCCCATTCGCACCTCGGTCTCCGACCGGCTGCGCCTGAAGGCGGGCGAGCCGCCGCTTTCGCCGATGGACCTGCGCGATTACGGTATCGGCGCGCAGATACTGCTCGATCTGGGCGTGCGCGACATGGTATTGCTGTCCAACTCCAAGCGCGCCGTGATCGGGCTGGAGGGCTACGGGCTGACTATCAAGGGCTATCAGGCAATCGAGAGCAACATATGACGCATGTTTTAATCATTACCTCGCGTTTCTATCCTGAAATCAGCGATGAGCTTTCCAGGGGAGCCAAGGCGGCACTCCTGATGGCGGATGCCACGCATGAGGAAATCACTGTTCCCGGCGCGTTTGAGATTCCAGCGGCCCTGCGCTTCGCGCTCTTCGACCAGAAATATGACGGGTTCATCGCGCTGGGCTGCGTGATTCGCGGAGAGACAACGCATTACGATTACGTTTGTACCGAGAGTGCGCGCGGGCTGATGGATCTGGCGATTCATCAGGAGGCAGCCATCGGCTATGGAATTCTTACGGTAGAAAATATGGAGCAGGCGAAAGTGCGCGCCAACGTCAAACAGGGCAATAAGGGCCGCGATGCGGCGGAAGCCTGCCTACGCATGATCGAGATCAAGCGCCGCTTCGGGGCCGAACCATGAGCGAAGCCAGGCTTAATCCTTCCCTGCAGAAGAAAGCGGCGGCGCGCATGGCGGCCGCGCAATGCCTGTATACGGCGGCGGTGAATAAGGAAGCGCTGGCGCCCACGCAGCGGATCAATGCGCTGAAAGCACGGCTGGCGGACAACCGCGACGAGCAGAAGCTGACCGTGGGCCAGCCAGTGGAACCCAATTACAAGCTGGCAGAAGCGCTGCTGGCGGGAGTGGCCGACCGGCAGGTGGAAATCGATGCGCTGCTCGACAGTGCGCTCAAAGTCGGCTGGACGCGCGCGCGCATGAGCCCGCTCATGGTCGCCATATTGCAGTGCGCAATTTTTGAGTTGCGCTTCGGTAAGGAAATCAGTCCCAAAATCGTCATTGATGAATATACGCGCCTGACGCGCAGTTTCTTTGCTGATGACGAGGTAAATTTTGTACATGGTTGCTTAAGCCAGCTGGCGCATGGATGAGTTCGACCTCATCGCGCGTTATTTTCGACCGCTGGCAAAAAATTTTCCCGGCAGCCTGAATCTGACCGACGATGCGGCAGTGATGGCCGTTCCGGCCGGCCATGAGTTGGTGGTGACGAAAGATGCCATCAGCCAAGGCGTGCATTTCATCGGCGATGAGGATCCGGCGTTGATTGCCAGGAAGCTGCTGCGCGTCAACCTGTCCGACATGGCAGCCATGGGCGCTGTGCCGCTGTGCTATTTTCTGGCACTGCTGCTGCCTTCTTTCGTTGATGAAGGGTGGATAAAGCGATTTACCGAGGGATTACGCGAGGATCAGGCAACGTTCGGCATTGACCTGGCGGGCGGCGACACCAGTGCCACGCAGGGGACGCTGTCCTTATCAGCGACGGTGCTTGGCGTTGTGCCGACGGACAAAGCGCTCAGGCGCAGCGGGGCGAGGGCAGGAGACGATATTTATGTATCGGGAACATTAGGTGACAGCGCGTTGGGGCTGGCGCTGCTGCAAAATAAACTGGATTCCTGCCTTCGCGGGAATGACGAATTGAAACACCGCTATTTCATTCCTCAGCCCCGATTGGCGCTGGGGCAAAAACTGATCGGTATCGCCAGCGCCTGCATGGATATCTCGGACGGGCTGGTGCAGGATTTGGGGCATATCTGCGAAGCGTCGAGCGTCGGGGCGGTGATTCATCGCGAAACGTTGCCGCTGTCGCAAGCGGCGGCGCAATGCATTTGGCACGATGAAAAATTATGGGATGCCGTGCTGGGCGGCGGCGACGATTACGAGTTGTTGTTCACCGCGGCGCCGGAGAAACATGGCGCTATCGGCCGGTTGGCGAGTGAACTCTCATTGTCGCTGACGAAGATCGGCAACATGGGTGATAAGCGCGGCGTGCAGGTGCTGGACGGACAAGGACATCCGCTGAAAATAAAGTACGGGGGCTTCCGGCATTTCTCTTAAATAAAAGGCCTCAAGAGAAGCCCCTCGAGGCCTTACGGATCAATCAGTCGCTGCTGATTGCCCGATCACTTGCGCCCCGGATCATTTTTGTGGCTCTGGTGGCCGCCGGCCTGACCCAGTATATGCGCACCTTCCCTGCGTTCCTGCGGATTGCCGCTACGCATTTCCTTTGCAGCTTCCGACAGATTTTCTTTCGGGCCGGAGCGGGAACCCGAACCGCTATAACTGCTGCTCTGACCGCTTTGACGTGAGGTGCCCTGCTGAGAACCCTGAGAACCGCGACCCTGATTCGATGCCATAACACTTCTCCTTTTGCTGTGAAGACTAATTTCACTGTATGCCAGCCGCGATAGGAATGCCGTATCTTTGCTGGCGTCAGGGAATTAAATGGGAATGAAAGCGTCGCTTAAGCGGATTTTTTAAACTTCTTCCAGCGCCCGGCCGAACTGCATCTGGCGATACGACAGCGCCTCGGCGATATGTGGCTGGCCGATGGCTTCGCTGTTCTCAAGATCGGCGATGGTGCGCGCCACGCGCAGCACGCGCGTGTAGCCGCGCATGGAAAGCCTGAGCTGTTCGGTGGCCTGCTCCAGCAATTGCCTGCCCTTGGCGTCGGGAGCGGCGACGTCATGCAGCGTATCGCCGTAAAGCTCGGCGTTGATGCGGCAGGGAAGGCCGAGGGAGGCAAAGCGTGTTTTTTGTATCGCGCGTGCGGTGGCCACGCGGCTTGCCACGCGCTCGCTGGATTCTCCGCTGCCCTGTGCCAGCATGTCGAGCGTCGGCACTTCCGGCACGTCGATGGCCATGTCGAAGCGATCGAACAGCGGACCGGAGATTTTGGACTGGTATTCGACGGCGCAGCGCGGCGCCTTGTTGCAGGCGCGCTGGGCATCGTCGAGATAGCCGCAGCGGCAGGGATTCATCGCCGCGATCAATTGAAACCGCGCCGGATAGGTGACATGCGCCTCGGCACGCGAGACGGTGATCCTGCCGGTCTCCAGTGGCTGGCGCATGGATTCCAGCACCTGGCGCGGGAACTCCGGTAATTCGTCGAGAAAGAGTACGCCGTGATGCGCCAGCGAAATCTCGCCCGGCAGCGCGCGCTTGCCGCCGCCGACCATCGCCGCCATCGAGCTGGAATGGTGCGGGTCGCGGAAGGGGCGGTGCTGGCTGAGCTGGCCACCTTCCAGTTTTCCGGCAATGCTTGCCACCATGCTGGCTTCCAGAATCTCCTTCGCATCGAGCGGCGGCAATATTCCTGGCAGGCAGGAGGCAAGCATCGACTTGCCTGCGCCGGGCGGGCCCACCATCAGCAGATTGTGCCCTCCGGCCGCTGCTACTTCCAGCGCGCGCCGCGCCACGTGCTGGCCGCGGATTTCCCGCATATCGGTGAAGCGGCGCAGCTCCTCACGGGCTTCGCATTCCGGCTTTGAAAGCACCTGCGTGCCCTTGAAATGGTTGATCAGCGACAGGAGCGATGATGGTGCCAGAATGCTCTCCAGCCCCGACCACGCCGCCTCGCCGCCCGAGCCTTGCGGGCAGATAAGTCCCGCTTCCCGCTCCAGCGCGTGAATGGCGGCAGGCAGTACGCCGTTGACCGGCAGCAGCGCGCCGTCGAGCGAAAGCTCGCCCAGCATGACGTAGTTCTCCATCTCCTCGGCTGGCAGCACGCCCATGCCCATGAGCAATCCGATAGCGATCGGGAGGTCGAAATGGCTGCCTTCTTTCAGCAGATCAGCCGGGGCGAGATTGACGATAATGCGCTTGGCGGGCAGCGCCAGCCCCAGCGCATGAATGGCGGCGCGCACACGCTCCTTCGATTCGCCCACCGCCTTATCCGGCAGGCCGACGATAGCGAAATGCGGCAGGCCGGAAACCATCTGCACCTGCACGTCCACCGGCGTGACCTCGATGCCCTCGAAGGCGACGGTTTTGACGTGGGCTACCATGCGTACCCCGCTGCCTTAAGCATCTGCGCTGTCTCCATCAGCGGCAGGCCGACGACATTGGAATACGAGCCGCTGATCCAGGGGATGAAGGTTTCCGCCTTGCCCTGAATGGCGTAGCCGCCGGCCTTGCCATGCCATTCGCCGGACGCGATATAAGCGTTGATATCTTTCACAGACAGGCGCGGGAAGCGCACCTGGGTCATGACCAGCTTGCTGCGCGACGTTTCTTTATGTGCAACGCAGACGGCAGTGTAGACGCGATGCCGCCGGCCGGATAGCAGCGTCAGACATTGCCGCGCCGTCTTTTCGTCTTCCGCCTTGGGCAGGATGCGCCGTCCGCAGGCTACCACCGTGTCAGCGGCCAGCACGATGGCATCGAGATGCTTTGCAGCAACAACGGCGGCTTTGCCCTGCGCCATGCGCAGCGCGTATTTATCGGGAAGCTCGGTTTTGGATGGCACTTCATCGATCTCCGCA
>JAGWLJ010000059.1 GCA_028873275.1 Pseudomonadota bacterium | reverse complement strand
GATACCGAAAGATTGAAACACGGCACGGGGATCCTGTCCCGCCTGAATCGCGGCGGCGGCGGCGTTCACTTCCTTCATGTCGGTGGATTTATTAGCCAGCTCGACGAAGCCAAGGCTGGTCGGGAATGAATCCAGCAGCCCGAATCCGATCAGGTAATTGAACTTGCCGATGGTGAAACTGGCCGGCTCGGTTTTCGGGGCATTGTTGTAGGTTTGATTCATCAACTCGGCGATACGATTGCTAAGGGCGATTTCCTCCTGAGCGTCTGACGAGTGTAGAGAAGGCCATTTATATTCCCGATTGAGATGCCTTCTCTGCAGGAACAGCAGAGTCTCGATCTGCTCGGGCTTGATGACGTCGTGGATATGGGTGTTGGAATGATTGATGGCGGTATCGGCTATATATTGCTGCAGGTCGAAATAGGATTGCGAGCGCAGCCATCCTTCGCTGCTCATGTAAAGACCGGCGACGCCTACGCCGGCGTCGATATTGGCGGAATAATCGGGCTTGGTGTTAGCCTTGGGAGTCATCCAGTGCCATGGAACAAGGAATGAGCCCGCCGCGGCGGCTCGCAGCGCCGTTCTCTTGAGAAAGGCGTTGGCGGTTACCTGCACCGCCTGGTTGCGGCTTTTGAACAGGATATCGCGCCAGGTAATGTCTTCCGGCCTCTTGTTCAGTTCGTAGCCCACCGCTTCGGCGTAAAGCGTTCGCATGTCATCATAGGTGCGCTTGCTGTACAGGCCGACACCGGTAAGAAGAAATGCTCCCATGCCCAGCGATGTGATATTGCGTGAAAGTCCTTCCTTGAGGGGAGGTTTCCAGGGCGTTCCCGCATCGTATTTTTTTCCGAGGATATTAAGAGGATTGATTTTCTCAAAGGCGATGCCGAGATAACGCAGGGAGATCAGCGGTCCGAAGAATTGCAGGAAAGACGACATGTACTGGGTAAAGCGCCCGCGCATCGACAGGCTGGCCGAAGGACCATCCTCCTGCCCCGATAGGGCTTTATGCTCTGTCGCCTCGGATGCCACCGATTACCCCAGATTTTACACAACTTCCTAGCATGTATTTTACCCGGCCCCCGGGCAAGGCTACAGCGGATTCTTGTGAAGATTTGGTGACAACGCTCAATTTCCCGTAAAGCGGGGTTTGCGTTTTTCGTTAAAGGCATCAATGCCTTCGCGGCGGTCAGCAGTGGGCAGCAGGGGGGCGTAATGCGCCAGTTCGCATTGCAGCGCCTGGGGGATTGTCAGGTTAATGCCCTCATTTATAGACTTTTTTGCAGACTTTACGGCCAGCGGCGCATTGGCGGCGATGGTGGCGGCGCAGGCGAGAGCTTTGCCCATCAGCGACTCCGGCGGGCAGATGCGGTTGACCATGCCCCATTCCAGCGCTTCGGCTGCCGTAAAGGATTTTCCGCTGAATATCAATTCCTTGGCGCGGGCCATGCCGACGGCGCGCGGCAGGCGCTGCGTGCCGCCCATGCCGGGAATGATGCCGAGCGTTGTTTCGGTGAGGGCGAAGCGGGCATTTTCGGCGGCATAGATGAAATCGCAGGTCAGCGCCAGTTCCAGCCCGCCGCCCATGGCCGCGCCATTTACGGCCGCGATGACGGGAATTTCACATGCCATGATGGCTTTAAGCGCTTCCTCGAACGCGTGGTGCTGTCTGTGCCACTGGGCTTCGTCCATCCCTTTGCGTTCCTTGAGATCAGCCCCGGCGCAGAAATGCCTCCCCTCGCCGGTGAGGATGACGGCTCTTATTCCCGTGGAGAGGGAAGCAAAAAGATCATTTATTTCCAGAGCCATCTGCGCATTCAGCGCATTGGCGGCGTCGGGGCGGTTGAAGGCGGCGATGGCAATCGCATTATCAATGATGCGGGTGGAGAGATGCTTATAGTCAGGCATGCAGCAGGATTGTAGCGTTCCGGCAAATACTTCGCCACAAAAGAAAACGCCGCCCCGGGAACTTCGAAGATATGAAGTTTGGACATGGTTCGCAGAGCGCGAAATGTGTCCCCGGGGCGGCGTGGTGGGTTAGGCGGTGGCGATCAGACCGTTTGCGATGAGGACATTACGAAACGCCCCCAGCTTGCCGCGGCAGCGCTCGATGATGTTGAGTCGCCGCAGAAGGTTCTTGGCTGCATTGCGGGATGCAAGTCCAAGCATGCGGGCGATTTGCCCGAGCGTGAGAAAAATGCGTTTTCTCACAACTCGATGCGGGGTCCTTCGAGTCATCCTCGCCGCTCTGATCGTCGTCTGAGCCATTGCTGGCTCCTTTCGAAAAACTGTCAGACCTTCTCAAACGGTCCCTGGCGCTCCAAGCGACCATAGACGTGAGACCGCAAGAAGGCTAACAACTGGTTAACAATATCTAATTTTACCGACAATTTCAATAGGCAATTTTATGCTCCCCTTATGTCCCCCGGCCGCATAAAACACTTGAATCCCGGTCAAAAACCGCTACATAAAGCCTTCCCACAAAACATTCTGATAATAAAGGTTCGTTATGTCCGTCCCGTTGATGCCCAAGGCCACGGCCGTGTGGCTGGTTGAGAATACGTCGCTTTCCTTCGAACAGATCGCCGAGTTCTGCGGCATGCACCCGCTGGAGGTGCAGGGCATCGCCGACGGTGAGGTGGGTCAGGGCATGCGCGGGCTGGATCCCACGGCGGGCGGGCAGCTCAGCCTCGATGAAATCCGCCGCTGCGAGGCCGATCCGGCGGCGCGGCTGCAGATGCTCTCCACCGCCAAGCAGTACATCACGCCAAAGACCAAGGGCAGTCGCTACACGCCGGTGGCGCGCCGCCAGGACAAGCCGGACGCCATCGCCTGGCTGGTCAAGCACTACCCGACGATGACCGACGCGCAGATCGCCAAGCTGATCGGCACCACCAAGAACACCATTCAGGCCGTGCGCGGCAAGACGCACTGGAACTCGAACAACATCAAGCCGCGCGATCCGGTACTGCTCGGCCTCTGCTCGCAGACGCATCTGGATGCTGCCGTATCGCACCTGAAGCCCGAGCCCGGCAAGGAAGCGGCGGGACAGTCATCGTAATTCGGTAACGGGAAAAGAATTCCAATTACCCCGAATTATGCGTGCGCCTCGATAAACCAGCGCAGCTTGTCCAGCCCGCCGGTGATCTGCGTAAATAAATCCGCCGTGACCATATCCCCCGCCTCGTCGGCGGTGTCGATGGCCTTGCGTAACTGATCGGCCATGAGCCCCGTGGCGGCGCCCAGCGCCTTCACATGCTGGTTGCTGGCCTGAATGCTGGCGGGGTAGGGCGATAATTTCGAATTCCTGACGATCTGCTGCGATGTTCCGGACGCGACGCCGCCCAGCTGCACGGCGCGTTCGGCCAGGCTGTCGGCGTAGGCGTCGGTTTCGGTCGCCACCTTGTCGAACAACTCATGCAGAGCGATGAAATTTTCGCCTTTGACATTCCAATGTGCCTGTTTGGCGCTGAGCTTGAGATCAAGCATACCGGCCAGCGACTGGTTGAGCAGGGCGATCATGGCATCAGGGCGGGATTTGGCTTTGGGTTGCGCGGGCATAGGCTCCTCCATGGTAGTCGGGCCAATCTAGGCGAATTGTCTAAATGAATGATTAATTCCCCATGCGGGCGATTTGCAATAACCGGCGGCCACTGGCGCTTAGGGGCGGGAGGTCGGAGGTCTTGCAGGCAAGCTCGGCCGAGACCAGCAGCTTCAGCGCCTTGACGATCTGCGGCGTGCTCCAGCGTCCGGCATGGCGGGTGAGGATGGGCGCTTGGCGGAAGAACACCGGGGGCCTGAGCCCCTGCACCACCTGCTCGGCGCTCTGGCCGGCGGCCATTTGCGAGCGAATGTAATATAATCGGTTGAAATAGCGCTGCAGCGCGCGCAGGTACGCCACCGGCTGCGCGCCTTCTCCCGTCAGCAGGCGCAGAGTATTTTCCAGCGCTCCGACATCGCGGTCGGCCACGGCATTCACCAGCTCGTCGAAACCGGTGTCGCGGTTGTAGTCGACCAGCGCCTGCGCATCCTTGAGCGACAGCGTTTTCTCCGGCCCGGCATAGGTGATTAACTTATTGATTTCCTGCAGGGTAACGCCGCGGTCATTGCCCAGTTGCTGCGACAGGTATTCGATCACCTCGCGCTCGGCCCGCACGCCGGCTTCCTCCAAGGTCTTGCGCGCTACCGCCTGCACGTCGCGCGCCTCGTCCTGATAGCAGGCGAGCGCGGCGGCCTGCGGTTCCTTCTCGAAGAAAGCGCGCAGGGAGGAGCGCGGACCCAGCTCTTCAGCGCAGACAATCAGGAACGCCTCGGCGCTACAGGAGGGCAGCGCCGCCTCGACGGTGCGCGTCAGTTTGTCGCCGGCAGGGCGGATGAGGATGACGCGCTTGGGGGCCATCAGGCTGATCGCCGCCAGTTCGTCGGAAAGCAAGGGAGGATCGGCCAGCAGCTGCGCCTCGGCCAGCTCCGCCAGCGCCATCGGATCGGGATTTTCTCCTAACAGGGCACGCACGGCCAGCTTGGCCCGTTCGCGCACCAGCCCGGCGTCAGGCCCGTAAAGCAGCAGGGCGCGGCACTGGGCGTCGGGTCTGGCCAGAAAGGATTCGGCGGCTTTGGGCGCGATCTTCAAGGCTTCGTCTTCTTGTTCTTGTCGTCCGGCGGCAGGTTTTCCTGGATCGGTGCGCCTTCCTCGAAATAGGCGGCCAGCCGCTGCCGATACAACTCGGCCAGCTCCTGCACGCCGCGCCGCGTGGCATCCTCCTCGGAGACGTAGGTGGAGAAATAGGCGTTGATGATATTGTTATAGCTGCTGACATGGTTGAGTGCGCCGATGGTCATCAGCTTGTTATCGGCCAGGCGGTAGAGCTTGTACTGCGAGCTGAGATAGACGTTGTAGCGCGATACCGTACCGTCACGCGAGACGCCGATGGCCGAGGTGGTGCTGTTGAGCAGCACTTCCAGCCGGTAGGCCTTGGCGGCGGCGATGCTGCCGCCGGGATTGACACGGTCTTCAAGGTCCTGCTTGAATTCCTGGCTGAGGCGGCCCAGCGTAGGCCCGCCGCCAGCTTCGATGCGCACGCTGGCCAGCATGTCCATGGCCGGGGTATTTTCGCCTTCGCGCTGCGCGTAGAGCGGGTGGAAGCCGCAGGCGGTCAGAGTGGCCAGTGCCAGGTGGCCAGTGACCAGAAATAACACTCGCCACTGGCCACGGGCTACTGACCACTTTCTGCTACTTAGCCACCACATTGACAATCCTGTTGGGCACCACGATCACCTTGTCCACCTGCTTATCCTTTAGCGCATCGCGCACGGCCTGTAACTCTAAAACTTTTTCTTCGGCCAGCTTGCGGTCGAGATCCCTGGGCAGTTGGATAGTGGTTTTCGTTTTGCCGTTGATCTGGATGGCGACGGTGACTTCGTCGTCGACCAGCAGCGCCGGGTCGGCCTTGGGCCAGGGCTGATGGCACAGCATCTCCTGATGTCCGAGATGCGCCCATAATTCCTCCGCCAGATGCGGCATGAATGGGGCGACGAGGTGGACGATCGCCTGAATGGCCTCGCCATAGCCTTCTGCCGCCGGGCTGCCGCCTTCGAGCAGGTTCGACAATTCGCGGATGCGCGCGATGGCCTTATTGAAATGGAAGCGCTCAATATCCTCCGTCACCGCGGCGATGGTTTTGTGGGTGGCTTTACGCAACTGGTCATGCGTTATGGGTCGCTGGTCATTGGTTGAGGAGGTTTTTCCCATGACCCATGATTTGTGACTCATGACCAGCTTCCATAGCCGGTTAATATACTTCCACGCTCCCTCAATTCCGGCGTCGGTCCATTCGAGATCGCGCTCGGGCGGGCTGTCGGAGAGCATGAATAGCCGGGCAGCGTCGGCACCGTAGGTTTCGATGATATGGCGTGGGTCGACCGTGTTCTTCTTCGACTTGCTCATTTTTTCGATACGGCCGACTTCGACAGGCTGGCCTTTGGCATCGACGAATGTGCCGTTGTCGCTTCTGCTGACTTCCTCCGGCGACAGCCATTTGCCGTCTTGGCTCTTATACGTCTCATGGCAGATCATGCCCTGCGTTTCCAGACGCACGAACGGTTCCTCGAAGGGCTGCAGCCCGCAGGTTTTCAGCGCGCGCATGAAGAAGCGCGAATAGAGCAAATGCAGCACCGCATGTTCGATGCCGCCGATATAGCAGTCGACCGGCATCCATGCCGCGAGCTGCCCGGGTTCCAGCGGATCGGGCGAGGGGAGGGTGGCGAAGCGGGCGAAATACCACGAGGATTCGAAGAAAGTGTCGAATGTGTCCGTCTCGCGCTCGGCCGGCTTGCCACAGACGGGGCAATTCACATGCTTCCAGGTCGGGTGGCGGGCCAGCGGGTTTCCCGGCTGGTCGAAGCTGACGTCGCGCGGCAGCTCCACCGGCAGGTCTTTCTCCGGCACCGGCACGGCGCCGCAGGTCTTGCAATGGATGATGGGAATCGGGCAACCCCAGTAGCGCTGGCGGGACACGCCCCAGTCGCGCAGCCGGTAATTGATTTTCGCCTGGCCGATGCCCAGCTTCTCGAGTTCGGCGACGGCGCGCTTCTTGGCTTCGTCGCTGGAAAGCCCGTTTAAGAAATCGGAATGAATCAGGGCGCCGTCGCCTGTGTAGGCTTCACAAAGAGGATTTGGATAGCCGCTGACTACGGGACGTATGGGGAGATTATACTTGGTGGCAAACTCGAAGTCGCGCTGGTCGTGCGCCGGGCAGCCGAAGATGGCGCCGGTGCCGTAATCCATCAGCACGAAATTGGCGACGTACAGCGGCACCTCCCGCCGGTCAAAGGGCTGGATGACCTTCAGCCCGGTGTCGAAGCCCTTCTTCTCCGCTTTTTCAATAGCCTCTTCCGAGGTGCCGAGGCGCTGACACTCAGCAATGAATTCGGCCAGCCTGGGGTGGCTGGCGGCCAATTCGGCGGCCAGCGGATGGCCCGGCGAGATAGCGCAAAAACTCATACCGAACAGCGTGTCCGGCCGGGTGGTATAGACTTCCAGCGGTTCTTTGCGGTCTTTGATCGTGAAGGAGATCGTCGCCCCGTAGGATTTTCCGATCCATTTCTCCTGCATGACGCGGACTTTTTCCGGCCATTCCTTGAGCGTGTTGAGGCCTTCCAGCAGCTCCTCGGCGAAGGCGGAGATGCGCAGGAACCATTGCGACAGCTTGCGGCGCTCGACCGGCGCGCCGCTGCGCCAGCCACGGCCGTCGATCACCTGCTCGTTGGCCAGCACCGTATTGTCTACCGGGTCCCAGTTGACCTCGGATTCCTTGCGGTAGGCCAGCCCCGCCCTCAAGAATTCGAGAAAGAATCTCTGCTCATGCTTATAGTATTCCGGCGTGCAGGTGGCGATCTCGCGCGACCAGTCGTAGGACAGGCCGATCAGCTTGAGCTGCTCGCGCATGGTATCGATATTCTTCATCGTCCAGTCGGCCGGGTGCGAGCCGCGCTC
>JAGWLJ010000331.1 GCA_028873275.1 Pseudomonadota bacterium | reverse complement strand
CGCTGGAGGAGGCGTTCGAGCCGGAGCGCAATATCGCCTATGCGGCGGGTTTCCTGCATGACCTGTTCCAGGAGCAGGGCTCGTGGAAGAAGGCGGCTGCCGATTACCATTCCAAAACGCCGCAGCTGGGAAGCGTCTATGCCGACCAGGTGTATGACAACTGGTTCCAGATCATCGGCAAGTTGCGCGCTGCGCGCCTGCAGGTATCGGGCAGCGCGGTGGCCTCGGCGGTGTCGACAGCGCCGCATGTGGTGCATGCCTCATCCGCGCCGCAGGTGGTGAAGGCCAAAACCGCCATGGCCGAGGCGCGCAACAGCAAGGTTGTGGTGTATAAAGATGAGCGCGAGGTGCAGGCCAGCCATAGCGGCGCCACGATGGATAACGGCGTTATTGTGGTGCGGCCGGAGATCAAGGTGGCGGATGCGTCGCCCACCCCCCGGGCGGCCGCGCCTGCCGCCGCTCCCGATCCGCTAGCTTCCGCGCTGGTGGCGGCCGTCCGGGAGCAGACGGCCAGAGCGCAGGCGGCCGATGTCGTCGCAGTACATGCCGAAGGTAGCCAGTCTGCCGCTCCGGCAGCCAGCGAGCGCCGCGTCGGCCCGAATTTTATTTTTAATGATTGAGCCCTGGCGTTCTTCGCGTTATACCCATTTCCATGAACACGGTTCCTTTTGAAGTCATCGAATCCGCTTCCCTGGAAGTCGCCTGCGACGGCGGTAACGGCCCGCTCGGCCATCCGCGCGTGTTTCTGCATATCGATCCCGACAGCGGCGAAGTGACCTGCCCCTATTGCAGCCGCACCTATGTGCTGAAAGCCGGGCAGCGGGCTTCCGGCCATTGATATTGCGCGAATATTCCGCCCGGCGCATAATACGTTGTTTCTAAAAAGAATGAGGGCGTTATGGCCGGAGATTATCTCATAGCTTTCCTGCTGATGGCGGTGCTGGGCGTCTTGGTGGCGGGCATCGTGCTGATGGGCATCGGCGGCAAGGCCAACCAGCGCTACGGCAACAAGCTGATGGTCGCGCGCGTGTCGTTGCAGGGGCTGGCGCTGCTGGTGCTGGCGCTGCTGCTCATGACGGCGAAGAAATAGCATGGTGAAGCTCAATAAAATCTACACCCGCACCGGCGACGCCGGCACCACCGGCCTTACCGGCGGGGAGCGGCGGCCCAAGCACGATCTGCGCGTCGAGGCCTATGGCACGGTGGACGAAGCCAATTCAATGATCGGCATCGCCCGCTGCCATACCCGAAAGAAAGCCGTATGGGACGATATGCTGAAGCGCATCCAGCACGATCTGTTCGATCTGGGGGCGGATCTTTCCACTCCCTATAAGGCAACGCCGGATAAGGCCCTTCGCCTCATCGATTCGCAGGTTGCCCGGCTGGAAAAAGAGATCGATCAGCTGAACGCCAAACTGGCCCCTCTCAATTCCTTCGTATTGCCCGGTGGCAGCGATTTATCGGCCACTCTGCACCTGGCGCGCACCATCGTGCGCCGCGCTGAGCGGATTGCCTGCGCTTTGACCGATAA
>JAGWLJ010000058.1 GCA_028873275.1 Pseudomonadota bacterium | reverse complement strand
TGGCGGTGCCGTGCGCGACGCATTGCTGAACCGCCCGGTCAAGGATGTCGATGCGGCAACGCCGCTGGCGCCGGATGCCGTCCTGGCGCTTCTGAAAAAGGCCCGCATCAAGGCGCTGCCCACCGGCATCGATCACGGCACGGTGACGGCAGTCATCGGCACTAGGCATTGCGAGATCACCACGCTGCGGCGCGACGTTTCCACCGATGGCCGCCATGCCGTTGTCGAATACACCGATGACTGGCAGCAGGACGCCGCCCGCCGCGACTTCACCATGAACGCACTCTACCTTTCGCCGGAAGGAGAGCTTTTCGATTATTTCGGCGGCGCGGAGGATGCCCGCGCCGGCCGTGTCGTTTTCATCGGCAATCCGGAGCAGCGCATCAGCGAGGATTACCTGCGCATATTGCGTTTTTTTCGCTTCTTCGCGTGGTATGGCGAGGGTGCGCCCGACCCGGAAGCCATAACTGCCTGCGCGGTGCTGGCGCAGCACATCGAATCGCTTTCCGGCGAGCGTATACGCGAAGAAATGCTCAAACTGCTCGTTGCGCCCGGCTGCGGCCAGACGCTGGAGATCATGCAGCATGCCAAGATATTACGTCATGCGCTGGATTTCGACGTCTACGGCGTCGGTATGTTTCCGCGCTTAGCGGAAATAGCCGCCACCACCGGGAAAGCGCCGGATATTTGCCTGCGCGTCTCCGGCTTTGTGCTCGAAGCGGGCGCGGATATCGCCGCCGGGGAAGCGCTGGATATACTGGCGGCGCGATGGCGGCTTCCCAACGCCGTGACTCGCGATCTCGATATTCTTATCCGCCACCAGAAAGCGGTCCGGCCTTCGCTGACCGAAGCAGAACAGAAGCGCCTGCTCCGAAAATTAGGCCGTGAGCATTTTACGCGAACGGTCATCGCGCGCTGGGCGGCCGGCAGCGAGTCCATCGCCGCCGATCATCCCTATGCCGCCATGCTGCGGCTGGCCGACACATGGGAAATCCCCATATTCCCCGTCACCGGCGACGATCTGATCGCCATCGGCATCAAGCCGGGCAAGGAGCTGGGCGCGCTACTGGAGAAGCTGGAAGAAAAGTGGGAAAAGAGCGATTACCGCCTCAGCAAGCGGCAATTGCTGGCGGAGATCACCTAGGATTCCACAGCCGGGTTCCCGGTCTGTCAAAAGTGGTCAGCAGGCGAATCCCGCTTTTTTGTAACCACAGCGCATGCGCGCCGTGGCGCTCCAGCGCATCGCGGTCAATGAGCTGCGCCGGGCCGGGGCAATCCGCCGTATGCACATATCGCCAGGCGATCAGCAGATCGGATTTCCCTGTGCAGGCGGCAGTCAGCGCCTCGTCATCCTGCGGCTTGCGCACCAGCAGCACGCGCCCATCCTGCCCGTAATGGCATAATTCCTTATCGCAATCCAGGTCGGTTTCCCTGAGCGGCACGAGCTCGT
The DNA here is from genome assembly GCA_028873275.1 of Pseudomonadota bacterium. Lineage (GTDB taxonomy): Bacteria > Pseudomonadota > Alphaproteobacteria > Rickettsiales > SXRF01 > JABDCD01. The sequence goes on along the minus strand of JAGWLJ010000058.1, from coordinate 6,081 downwards.
CCTGCTCTTCCGAGCGTAGCCAGGCCTGCGCCGTGAAGGAGCGGCCGGAGCCTTTGAGCATGGTGTAATGCCCGTCCGGAAGCCGCGCCATCACCTGCCGCCCGTCATAGCTGATCAACATGTCCGGCGGCACGTGCAGCGCCATCGTCGCCACGCCGAGCGCAGCCAGCGGAATGCCGGCCAGGCGCCAGCGCGATCGCATCAGGCACAGCCACAGCAGGCCGAAGGCCGAAAGGGCCAGCCCGGCATCGTTCGGCGCCGGCAGGCGCAGGGACGCATAAGGCAGGTTCGTCACCCAGCCTGCCATGCCAATCATGAGGGAGGTACCGAAGGAAAGCGGCGCGTAGCCTATGGCCTGCCATCCCAGCGGCATGAGCAGAAGCGATAGCACCATTCCCGGCATGATGATAAACGTCGCCAGCGGGATGACTATCATGTTGGCGATCACCCCGAAGGCGGCGAAGCGGTTAAAATTGTAGAGAATGAACGGCATCGTGGCCAGCGTCGCCACCAGCGAAGTAAATGTGATGCCCAGCGCCTCGTGCAGCACGCGGCCACCCCACGACTGCCGCGAGCCGCGCAGATGGGAGAAGCGCTCGTAGAACGCCACGATGGCCAGCGTCGCCGCGAAAGACAGCTGAAAGCTGGCGCCCAGCATAGCTTCAGGAAACACCAGCAGGATGAACGCCGCCGCCAGCGACAGGGTGCGCAGGGTGATGCCGCGCCGGTCGAGCAGCACGGCCATGAACAGGAACGCCACCTTGATGAACGCGCGCTGCGCCGGGATGGGAAACCCGGCCAGCGACAGGTATATTCCCGCGCTCAAAAGCGCCAGCACGGCGGCGATTTTCTTGGCGTTGATGCGCAGCGCCAGCGGCGGGTAGAGCGTCAGCAGCAGGCGGGCGGTGAAAAACACGATGGCGGCCACAATGCCAAGATGCAACCCGGCGATGGCCAGCATATGGGCAAGCCCGGCGTCACGCAGCGTATTCTTGATATCCTCGGGGATCGGCCCGGTTTCGCCCACTGTCATGGCGCCAGCCACCGTTCCCACCGCGCCGGGCATATGCGCACGCATGTCCTCGCCGATGGCATGACGCAGGTCGTTCAGGCTATCTTTGAGTCCAAGCTCTGTACGCGGCGCAATCACTTCCGGCGGGCGCACGGCGAAACCATTGCCGCCGATGGAGCGGAAATAGAAATGCCGCGCGAAATCATAGCTTCCGGGCATCACCGGATGCGGCAGCGGATAGAGCGTCGTCTGCATGCGTACGCGGTCGCCGATACGCCAGCTTTCGCCGTCGTCGCGGAAGCTGACACGGATGCGCCTGGGCGTGGCTTCCGGCGGCAGGTCCTCGATCACCGGCTGCGACAGCACCAGCTTGATGCGCTCCTCCACCGGGTCGATCTCGTCGATGGTGCCTTCAACCGTGCGAAACGGCAATTCCTCCGCCAGCAGCGGCGTGGCCACGTAATGCGCTCTAAGCTGTGCAACGGAAAAACCCAGCGCCGCCAGCATCAGCGGCCATAACAGGAAGCGAAGCCAATGCCGCCGCGCCAACAACAACAGCAAAACAGCCGGCATGAGAAGCGCCGCGCCCGTCCACGCCGGCGGCTCATTTGCGAGCTGGAAATAAATGGTGATGCCGATCATCAGCCCCACCGGCGACCACAGCATCAGTCGCCCGCGCTCAGCGGCAAGCAGCGCGGCCAGGCGGGCGGGCATGCGTCAGCGCAGCCGATGGTACAGGTGCACCATCACGGCAATCCCCCAGAACGGCGCGAAGAGATTGACGACAGGAACTGTCGCCAGCAGGGCAAGGAGAATACCGGCGATCAGCACGCTGCGGCCATGGCGGCGGCGCAGCGCTTCCGCTTCTCCGACCGGCATATGCCGCTTGGCGGCCATGACGAAAAATTCTCGGCCGAGCAAATAGCCGTTGAGGCCATAAAACACGAAGGGAAAGAGGACGGGAAAGAGATAGAGCGGCAAGACGATGATATTCAGCAGAATGGTCAGCGCCGAGAAGCGCATGTCGTGCAGCAGCTCCGGCCAGAAGGCCGGCTCATGTGATGCGCTGCCGGGATAGTCGCGGCTTTCGATCAGCGCGGCGATGCGCTCGTCGAAAAAACTGGCGATCACCGGCATGATGCCGGGAAAAAGCAGCCAGGCGATCGCCGCCGAGCCGATGCTTCCCACCCAGGGCAGGAGCGATGCTGTTTCGCCGTGCATATGCCCCCCCATCCAGGTGAAGAATGCGCCAGCGAACACCACGAAGCCGATCAGCGCCGCCACCGTCACCAGTACGCATTTGATGAACACGCCGAGCATCCCCGGCGCGAACAGCGAGCCGATGGCGCGGAAGGAGGAAACGATCAGCGATTCCATAGTCTACCCCGCGTGGAATTTTTTTCCCGTCTCCCTGCAATCTACACTGGCCAGGCGGACAAAGACATCGGTAATTTCCTCCGGCGCGGGGAACTGCATGGGATCGAGGCCGGGCAGCGCCTGCGCGTGCATCTGGGTACGCACTTCGCCGGGATCGATCAGGTTGATCTTCAGATGCGGATAGGCCTGGCGGTTTTCGGCAGCGTAAATATTCACCATCATTTCGAGCGCTGCCTTGCTGGCGGCATAAGCGCCATAATAGGCCAGTGCGCCCTGCGTCACGCCGGAAGTCACGAACATCGCCCGCCCGGCGTCGGAGCGTTTGAGCAGCACGTCGAAGCAGCGGATCAGATAAAAATTGGCAGTGAGGTTGACCGTCATCACCTCGTTCCATAGGGCAGGATCAAGATGCGGCAGCGGCGTCAGCTCGCCCAGCATACCGGCATTGCCCACCAGGATATCCAGCCGGCCGAAACGCTGCGCCACCTGCTCGGCCAGATTCTCGATTTTAGAAGGATCGCGCAGATCGAGCGGAACCAGCGTCGCCGCTGCGCCTATGGAACGGATGGCGTCATCGGTTTCCTCCAGGCCTTTGACATCACGCGCGGCGAGAATGCAATGCGCGCCCTCTCTGGCAAACCGCTTCGCCACTGCCGCACCAATGCCGCGCGAAGCACCGGTAATGAGGGCGAGACGGTCTTTCATCCTCTTCACACCTCCGAAAACAGATCCTTCTGCTTGCTGGTGGCATTCTCGCAGTCGGTCAGCGGAATGGGGTAATCGCCGGAGAAGCAGGCATCGCAGAATTGCGGGGCGGCGTTGTTGCGGCTCATGCCGTTCACGGCGCGGTACATGCCGTCGAGCGATATAAAAGCCAGGCTGTCAACGCCGATCAGCGAGGCCATGGTGGCCACGTCATGGCGGGCGGCAAGCAACTGGTCGCGCGTCGGCGTGTCGACGCCGTAGAAGCAGGAATGCGTGGTGGGCGGGCTGGCGATGCGCATATGCACTTCCTTAGCCCCCGCCTCGCGCACCATATTGACGATCTTCTTCGAGGTGGTGCCGCGCACGATCGAGTCATCCACCAGAATCACCCGCTTGTTTTCCAGCACGGCGCGGTTGCCGTTATGCTTGAGTTTGACGCCGAGATGGCGCACATGATCGGACGGTTCGATGAAGGTGCGGCCGACGTAATGGTTGCGGATAATCCCCAGCTCGAAGGGGATTTTGGATTCGCGGGCGTAGCCCAGCGCGCCGGGAATGCCCGAGTCCGGCACAGGCACCACGACGTCAGCCGCCACCGGCGCTTCGCGGGCCAGCTGCATGCCGATGCGCTCGCGCACCTCGTACACATTATAACCTTCGCTGACCGAGTCCGGCCGCGAAAAATACACATACTCGAAAATACAGAAGCGCTTCTGCGCCCGGGGAAAGGGTTTCAGCGAACGAATGCCTTCGGACGTGACGATGACGATCTCGCCCGGCTCGACGTCGCGTACATATTCAGCGCCGACGATATCGAGCGCGCAGGTTTCCGAGGCAAGAATGGTTGCATCGCCAAGCCTGCCCATCACCAGCGGCCTGACACCCAGCGGGTCGCGCACGCCGATCAGCATGTCGTTGCTCATCACCACCAGCGAATAGGCGCCCTCGATGCGCAGGAGCGCGTCGAACAGCCTATCCTCTACCGAGCTCTGCTTGGAGAGCGCAATCAGATGGATGATCACCTCGGTGTCCGAGGTGGACTGGAACAGGCAGCCGATATCGATCAGCTGCTTTCTCAGCGTCATGGCGTTGGTGAGATTGCCGTTATGGGCTACCGCCATGCCGCCGAAGGAAAAATCACCATAGAGCGGCTGCACATTGCGCAGCAGCGTGTCGCCGGTGGTGGAGTAACGGTTATGGCCGACGGCGATATGCCCCCTGAGCTTGCCGATCACCTCGGCCGAATTGAAATTATCTCCGACCAGCCCTAATGCGCGGTGCGTATAAAAATGCTGGCCATCGAAACTGACGATACCCGCCGCCTCCTGGCCGCGATGCTGCAGGGCATGCAGCCCCAGCGCCACGTGAGCGCTGGCCTCGGAATGGCCGAAGATGCCGAATACGCCGCATTCTTCATGGAACGCATCATCGAAAGGATGGGTGGAATGCATCGTCATCGGCTGGGCGCAGTGGCGTCAAGCAGGCGGTTCAGCTGCTGCTCGCTGTTGTGACTGTAACCGGCGTCCTCATGCGCGGCGGTATCCTCCACGGCATTATCCGGCGCGTTCTGGCGCAGCCCGTTATCCCTGGCTTCATCAACTGCCCTGCGCTCCAACGAGGAAATCTCGCGCAGGTAATGCGGCGCCACGCGCGCCAGCACGACGGCCCCCTGCTCGACATAAGGCCGCGTCACTGAAGTTTTAAGCCAGGCGGGATACTCCTTTTCGGGCAGTGCAATGGTGAGCAGGAAGTAGCCCAGCGAAATAATCAGCGCGCCGCGGAAGGCGCCGAACAGCAGCCCCAGCATATTATCGAGCAGGCCGACATCGCTGCCTTCCTTGAGGAATTTGAGGATCAGCATGTTGAACAACGAAAAGATGATCAGCGCGGCGACATAAACCGCGAGCGTAGCTACCCCGGCGGCGACGGTAGGCGTGCGGAAATAAGGCTGCAGCCGCACGGCGACCGACGGAAAATAATAAACGGTGACGATGCCGGCGCCGATCCACGCTCCCAGCGACAGTATTTCGCGCACAAAGCCGCGGAAGAAGGCAAACACACAGGACAGTACCATCAATCCGATCACGATGGCATCAAACAGATTCAAATGCGTCTCGATCATACCGCTAAGCCGTTACCGGCGCTTTCTTTCTCGCCTGCGCGCCGAACAACCCACGCGCCAGCGCCGCTATATTTTCTACATGATTTATAGACAGGGTCAAAGATTTAAATGACCCGCTCTGAGGCATCCATGCCGCCTCGAAGCCCAGTTTTTCGGCCTCTTTGAGCCGCGCCTCCATGCGGGAAACCGGTCGGATTTCCCCCGACAGGCCAATTTCACCGAATATCACTGCCTTGGCGGGCAAAGGCATGTCGTAAAGCGCCGACAACAGGGCGGCAGCCACCGCCAGATCGGCGGCCGGCTCGCTCACCCGTATGCCGCCGGCGACGTTGAGATACACCTCCTTATCGGAGAAGCGTATGCCGGCCCGCGTTTCCAACACGGCCAGGATCATTGATAACCGGTTGGCGTCCCAGCCGACGACGGCGCGACGCGGGCTGCTCATATAGCTTGGCGCTACCAGCGCCTGGATCTCCACCAGCAAAGGCCGCGAACCCTCCATGCCGGCGAAGACGCAGGCGCCGCTGGTCGTGCGGTCATGGCCGGAAATGAACAGAGCCGAGGGATTGGAGACTTCGCTTAAGCCGCTGTCGTTCATCTCGAAAACGCCAATTTCGTCAGTGCCGCCGAAGCGGTTTTTCACTGCTCGCAGGATGCGGAACTGGTGGCCGCGCTCGCCCTCGAAATAGAGCACGGTATCTACCATATGCTCCAGCACCCGCGGCCCGGCGATCTGCCCGTCCTTAGTGACATGCCCGACCAGGAATAATGTCAGCCCGCGCTTTTTGGCCAGCTTGATCAGCTCATGGCTGGCGGCGCGCACCTGGCTGACTGTTCCCGGCGCGGCGTCGAGATTATCGAGATA
>JAGWLJ010000330.1 GCA_028873275.1 Pseudomonadota bacterium | reverse complement strand
GATAAACGCTTATATGGGGGCAGAAATCAGGATCTCCAACTAATATAAATTTTTATATCTCGGCATTTTTCCTCACATCAACAACAACGCCGGACTCTCAACATAATGCTTAAACGCCTGCAGGAACTCGGCCCCCACCGCGCCGTCCACCACGCGGTGATCGACCGAGAGCGTGCATTCCATCATGTTGCGCACGACCATCTGCCCGTGGCGCACCACCACGCGGTCCTCTCCCGCCCCCACCGCCAGGATGCAGCCCTGCGGCGGATTGATGATGGCGCCGAAATGCTTGATGCCGTACATGCCGAGATTCGATAGGCTGAACGTGCCGCCCTGGAATTCCTCCGGCGCGAGTTTTCCCGCCCGCGCGCGGCCCGCCAGATCCTTCATTTCATTGGAAATCTGCACCACCGTTTTCTGGTCGGCGTTTTTGACGATGGGGGTAATCAGCCCGCCGTCGATCGCCACCGCCACCGAAACATCGACATTGTTGTATTGCAGGATCGCCTCGTCCGTCCACGAGGCGTTGGCGGCGGGAATCTTCTTCAGCGCCAGCGCCGAGGCCTTGATGATGAAATCGTTGACCGAGAGCTTATAGGCCGGTTTCTTATCCTTGCCGGCGACGCTCTCCGCCTCGAAATTAATGTCTTTGCGGATATCAAGCAGCCGGTTGAGCTCGCATTCGATAGTAAGATAAAAATGCGGCACGAGCTGCTTGGACTCGACCAGCCGCCGCGCGATCACCTTGCGCATGTTGTTGTTGGGCAGTTTATTGAACTCCACCGGATTGCGCCGCACGGCCCCGCGTGCCGCGCCGCCGCCGGCCGCCGCCTTCAGTACATCGTCTTTCACGATGCGCCCATGCGGCCCGCTGCCGCTAATGCCGCTCAAAGAAATCCCCTCATTGGCCGCAATGCGCTTAGCCAGGGGCGATGCGAAAACCCGGCCGCCGGTTGCGCCATGCGATGCCACCGGCATCGGCGGCGCGGCAATATCGCCGGTAGCCGCTGCGACCGGAGAAGTCGGAACATTCTTGCCGCCCGGCATCGTCTCGATCTTAGCCGGCGCCGGCGCATCGGCCGGAACGGCGGTCTTGGATTTATAATTTTCCAGCGCCTTCTTATCCTCACCCTCTTCCAGGAGCAGGGCGATCAACTGGTTGACCTTCACGCCTTCAGTGCCGGAGGGGATGATGATTTTCCCCACCGTGCCCTCGTCCACCGCCTCAACCTCCATCGTCGCCTTGTCGGTTTCGATCTCGGCGATGACCTGGCCGGATTTGACCTTGTCGCCTTCCTTGATATTCCACTTGGCGAGGTTGCCTTCGGTCATCGTCGGCGACAGGGCAGGCATGAGGATTTCTATGGGCATGATTACAATCCGTTACGAGCGATAAACAGGTACATTCCATAACCGCTGAGCATCACCAGCGTTGCCAGCCCCATAGCCATAACAAAGCCGGTGCCGGATTCAATCAAAAAAGCAAAGGCATAGAAGAAAGCGAGGGAAGGAATCACCATTGGCGGGATGGCGCGGGCGAACTG
>JAGWLJ010000329.1 GCA_028873275.1 Pseudomonadota bacterium | reverse complement strand
GCGGCGGCCGTCATGGTGATGGCGCCGCCGTCGGCGCTCACCAGCCCGGAGTTCTGCACCAGCTGCGCCGCCGTGTCAGCCGAGATGGCGATCTGCGTGATGCCGTCCCCGGCGAGATCGAGGGTGAAAGTGTCGCCCGAAGCCAGCACCACCTTGCCGAGCTTCGCCGTGATGACGCCGGAATTGGCTACCTGCGGCGCGATCAGCCCGACCAGTCCCGCCTGCCGCGCCGTGATGCTGCCCTGGTTGACGATCTGCGCATTGGCGTTGCCCGGCTGGCTGAACACCGGCTTTGCGCTGTTCATGAACTGGTCGTTGCTGATGTTCGAGGTGGTCGCCGTCAGGCTGCCGACATCCACCTGCGCCGTTTTGCTGAACACCACGCCGTTGGGGTTGACGATCACCACGTTGCCGTTGGCCAGCAGCTGGCCCTCGATGGTGCTCGGCTTGACGTCGTTGACCCGGTTGAGCGCGATGGCGCTGCTGTCGGGCTGGATGAATCGGGTGGTTTCGCTGGGCGCGATGTCGAAGCCGCGCCAGTCGATCACCGTCCGGCTGGAATGCTGCGTGATGTCGAGCTCGCTGCCCGACTGCGTTATCGAGGCGCTGCCGGCCGATACCGTCCCGCCTACGGGGTTGCCGAGCGCCGGCCCGGCCAGCAGCGACAACGTGCCCAGGGAGGTGCAGTAAAGCAGCGATTTTAACAGCTTAGAATGCATGGCCTTCCTGGAGGGCGGTTTATCACCTTCCCATTTTAAGCCATATGTATTAATTCGCCGTTAAAATTGATGGAAAAGGCCATGTATTTTCAGGGAAATGTCTTGGGGAGAAGCGGCATTTCACGCGCTGATGCGGAGAATGCTGCCGGACAAGAAATCACCGGCCAGGAAAAGGTCTATTGAAGCTGGCGGAGAGGGGGGGATTCGAACCCCCGAGACGGTTACCCGTCTAACGGTTTTCGAGACCGCCGCATTCGACCACTCTGCCACCTCTCCGTTAGATTTTCCCAGCTTGCGAAGCCGGCTTAGAAAACCTTACGTCCGGCGTAGCCCTGCAAGGGCGAAGACGGACTGGCGCGATACGCCGCGTATTCGGTCGAGCCGGCGTTTATAGCAGAGCTGCCGGCAATGTCCAGTTGGCTGTAAGGAAATCGCCGGCTACCGGGCGTTCGCCGTCACGAAGGTATGATACGGAAGTTGCGATATATATTGCACTGTCAGCACGGCGGCGGCGGCGAAGGTGAGCGCGGTGGAGAGGAAATAGCCATAGCCGTAATACTCGAATCCGGCTTTGAGGCTGGCCCAGGTAAAGAGCGTGTTGGTCAGCAGGAAGAGCAGCTGGATGATAAGGCTCAGGCGTCGGTTGTCGAAATAGGACAAGAGCACCAGCAGGAACGAGGTCAGCACCTGGAACAACGCGCCGAGCAACCCGTAGCGCAGCATGCCGATCTGCATGTAATGCCCCTTGAGCGCGCTGATGATCTGCGGCGCCATCAGCATGCACAGGAAAGCGATACTCCCCTGCAGCAGGAAAAAATAGCCGGCG
>JAGWLJ010000328.1 GCA_028873275.1 Pseudomonadota bacterium | reverse complement strand
AATCCAATATTCTCGACCGGCTGAAGCGCTTCGGTATCGATATCGATTCGGCCGATGAGCGCGTCGCCGCCCTGGTTGCCGAGGTCAAGCAGCGCGAGAAGCAGGGCTATGCCTATGAAGGCGCCGAGGCCAGCTTCGAGCTATTGGCCCGGCGCATGCTGGGCACCGTTCCTGGTTTCTTCGAGGTGATGGGTTACCGGGTCATCGGCGAACGGCGCTACAACGCCAAGGGCAAGCTGATCAACGTCACCGAAGCCATGGTGAAAGTCATCGCCGAGGGCGAGGACATCATGACGGTGGCCGAGGGCAACGGCCCGGTCAACGCGCTCGACAAGGCGCTGCGCAAGGGCCTAAGCGGCCATTATAAAACGCTGGCCGACATCCAACTCACCGATTTCAAGGTGCGCATCCTTGACTCCAGCGCCGGCACCATGGCGGTGACCCGCGTCATGATCGAATCGCGCGACAGGAAAGGCAACGCCTGGCACACCATCGGCGTCTCCACCAATCTTATCGACGCCGCCTTTGACGCGCTGCTCGATTCGCTGACGTATAAGCTAATGAAGGGGAAGGGCTGAAGCCCGGTTATCTGTCTCTTGAGAGGGACCTGGCTTTTTCGATAGTCCTCTCCTGCTCCAGGATGATCTTCATTCTCTCCGTTCTCAAGTTGAGATCACGGCGTGTCCATTCCTCCTGCTGCGGCATCGGCTGCGCCATTTCCTGCAATGCCGCCTCTGCTGTTTCCTTCTGTGCAGCCCGGATAGCCGCCGCTCTTTTTTCTTCGGCTGCGACCGTCATCTTATCCGCATCGATGGCCGCCACGGGTATATGGATAACGGCTTTATAAGAACTTTCACGAGCGCTCACATCTTCCTCAAACCATGTCCCTAAAGGACGCCCCTGTTTTATGATCATACCGACCTGGCGTTCCACTTCGCGAAGAGCCAGTTCGGATTTTGGCTCAAGCGCCCTGAGAAGGGGTGAACTATCCCGCAACGCTCCACTTTCCAGAAAAGCACCCGACAAGGCCTCTACCGGCATCTCAAGACGCAGGCCTTTCTTGTCGAAGGAATAACGGACTTCTATGTTGTCCAATGACATTAAAGCAGGATGGCGCAGGCGCTTGCTCAGCCATGCTCTTGCCTTTTCGGCAAGCACGTCGTGCGAGGTTATTTTAGAGGCGTACTTCAGTTTTTCCATGACAATCTCCTTTCAAAGGAACTCTGTATTAAAGAATAAGTTAACGCTTGTAAAATACATTTTAATAACCAATAGTGCCGACAATGAAACTGGCCATTCTCCCCACCCTCCTCCTCGTCCGGCCGCAAATGGGCGAAAATATCGGCGCAGTGGCGCGCGCCATGAGCAATTTCGGGCTTAAGGAACTGCGCCTTTGCACTCCCCGTGATGGCTGGCCGAATCCAAAGGCACGCGAGATGGCGGCGGGGGCGGAATATGTCGTTGAATCGGCAAATATTTACCCCGATTTTCGCGGCGCCATGGCCGATATCCACATCGCCTACGCTACCACCGCCCGACCCCGTGATATGGAGAAGCGCGTCATCGAACCGGCC
>JAGWLJ010000327.1 GCA_028873275.1 Pseudomonadota bacterium | reverse complement strand
AGTCGTGGATATGCAAAATGCCCTCAGGTTTTTCATCGTCATTAACGATGAATAGACTGGTAATCTTGTGACTGTTCATTATACCCAGCGCTTCGCCTGCTAGCGCCTCACTGCGGATGGTCAGCGGATCCGTGTGCATAACGCTGCGCACGATCTTCAGTAGCAGGCCGGGCTCCATATGCCGCCGTAAATCGCCATCGGTGACAATGCCAATAAGTTTTCCTTTCGTATTCACCACCCCCGCACAGCCGAAGGCCTTGGTAGTCATCTCATAGATGGCTGCCTCCATGGTATTGCCATCCTGAACGATTGGCATAGCATCCCCCGTATGCATCAGCTGACGCACGCGGATAAATGCCTTTCCTAACTTGCCACCGGGATGGTATTTAGAGAAATCCTCGCGCGTGAATCCCTTGCGCTGCAGCAGCGCCACGGCCAGTGCGTCGCCCAGCGCCATCATCATGGTGGTGGAGGTGGTGGGCGCGTCGGTGGGCGGCGCTTCGGGAATATCGGGCAACACCATGGCGATATCGGCGGCGTCGACCAGCATGGAGCTCTTGCGCCGGACCATGGCCACCAGCGGGATAGCAAAGCGCTTACAATAGGCAATCAGGTCGGAAAGCTCGGCGGTTTCGCCGGAATTGGACAGCGCCAGTACAGCATCGTCCTTCGTGATCATGCCGAGGTCGCCGTGGCTGGCCTCGCCAGGATGAACGAAATGGGCCGGCGTGCCGGTTGAGGACATGGTGGCGGCAATCTTACGCGCCACATGGCCGCTCTTACCCATGCCGCTGACGATCACTCGGCCGCGGATCGAAGCGATGCGGTCCACTGCACGCGCAAAATGCTCGTCCAGGGATGCCGAAAGCGCTTCGAGTCCTTTGATTTCCTGTTCGAGCACAGCACGGCCATGAATGACGTCCTGATGTGCTTTTGCAGGAATATCAGCGCGCGATTTGATCATTAGTTTATAAGATAACATATCTGCCAACCGGTAAAGCTAAACTACGTGCTAACGCGGTAAGCTGCAAGATTTCCTTTGCCGGAAACCGCTGTTGTCTTTTTGTATAAGTTGTGTAATATAAGAAAAATTCAACTATTAATTACCATGAGTTCCGTTGCGTCGCCTCCTCTCCTGGATTTCCGAGCTTTGTTCGAATCCCTGCCGGGGTTGTATCTGGTGCTGGCCACGGATCTGACGATTATAGCCGCCTCCGACGCCTATCTGCAGGCTACCATGACCCGACGCGAGGAAATCATCGGCCGTCCTGCATTTGAAATCTTTCCTAACAATCCGGTGGATCCCGACGCCGCCAGTGAGAAAAGCGCCCGCGATTCACTGCTGCGGGTCATACGCACCGGAATAGCTGACAGCCTGCCCTTGCTGAAATACGACATACGTAGCGCCAACGGTGAATTCGAGGAACGCTACTGGAGCGCAGTCAATTCTCCCCGGTTCGATGCGGCAGGACACATTGCCTATGTCGTGCACCGGGTGGAGGATATCACCGACCTCGTGCGCCTCAAGGCCGAGAGTAGCAGGCAAATTCATGAAACGGAAACGCTGCGAGCGCGTG
>JAGWLJ010000057.1 GCA_028873275.1 Pseudomonadota bacterium | reverse complement strand
TGGATGAGCCCAAAATGAATGCTGAGGCCGTGCGAGAAGAGCAGGCATTTGCCGGGCGTAAGATTTGGCGCGATGTCCTGTTCATAAATGCCGGCCTGTTTCATGTCCGGCAGGGCAACCATGATGACATCGGCGCGGCGAACGGCCTCGCCCGTGTCCAATACTTCGAAGCCGTGCTGAGCGGCGACTTCGCGGGACTTCGAGCCGGGATAAAGGCCGATGACGACCTTGCAACCGGAGTCCTTCAGGTTGAGAGCGTGCGCATGGCCTTGGGAGCCATAGCCGAGCACGGCGAGCGTTTTGTTGGCGAATACGCCGAGATCGGCGTCTTGATCGGTATAGACTTTGGCGGGCATGGGAAAAGGGAGGAGTCGAACGACCGAGGAGTTGAAAAGTCGAGTGTTATTGAAGTCGGAAGTCGAAAACTGAGGCAGCGTGATCAGCAGCGTTTGAGCGCGAGCTGGCCGGTGCGGGCCAGTTCGAGAATGCCGAACGGCTCGAGCAGGCCGAGAAAGGCGGTCACTTTGCCTTCATCGCCTGTAGCTTCGACGATGACAGCGTTATGTGCGACGTGGACGATTTTTGCGCGAAAGATGTCGCTGATTTGCATGATTTCGCTGCGAGTTTTGGCGTCAGCTTTCACTTTCACGAGCACGAGCTCGCGACCAACAGCCTGGCCTTCGTTAAAATCGACCACTTCCACGACATTGACGAGTTTACGGAGCTGTTTGGAGCAAAGGTCGAGTGAGCTGTCGTCGCCTTTCAGCACGACCGTGATGCGTGAGAGCGACGGGTCATGGGTCGGCGCGACGTTGAGCGTGTCGATGTTGAAGCCGCGTCCGGAAAACATACCGGAAACGCGCGCCAGCACGCCGAACTTATTTTCAACGAGGACCGAGATTATATGTCGCATGAAAATTTATAAATTGCATGTAATGGCTGGTCGAACCGAAGCGCGCAATAGCGTTCTGGTCGATTTTACAGCCTTCTCGCCCTGCTCTGCTGCGCGTGCGCGGAGGCTGGTGGACGCCGAGGGACTCGAACCCCCGACCCTCTCGGTGTAAACGAGATGCTCTAACCAACTGAGCTAATCGCCCGCAAGTGCCGTCATTGCCAACAGGAGAGGCGTTGTACCCTGTTTCCCCGGCGTTTGCAACCGTGTCTTTAGACAAAAAAACGCCCGGAAAAAATCCCGGGCGTTCTTTGGCTTAGGATGCGAAAAGCCTTAGGCGGCCTTGCGCTTGGAGTTCTTGTTGACCATTTCGGCCAGCGCCTTGCCGGGCTTGAATTTCGGCTTGTTGGCGGCGGCGATCTTGATCACGGCGCCGGTGCGCGGGTTGCGGCCTTCGGTGGCCTTGCGGTGCACGGTGCAGAACGTGCCGAAGCCGACGAGGCGGATCTCGTCGCCCTTGGCGAGCGCCTTGGAGACGATGGCGATGAAAGCATCGATGGCTTCCGCGGCTTTGGCCTTGGTGAGATCGGTCTTATCTGCAACTTCTGCAATCAGTTCATTCTTATTCATTGTTCAACTCCCTCGTTGCTTGTTTTATCACTTGCACAGGCGAGTGAAACCCTTCCACTCCGCGTCAATACAAGCTACGCGGGGAAATCAAGCATGGAAAAATGCCGTTGTAAACAGCAATTCGCAAACGGTCTGAAAAAAACTGCTCGCAATGCCGCGCTGAGCCTTATTAATTCTGCGAGGTGCAAAAACAATTATGCAGAATTTATACTATCTATAGTGCGACATCCTGCGCTCTCGCTTCGCTCACTACAGGATATTGACTAGTGCGGTTTTTTGCTTTCGCGCTTGGACTCGGCGTGCACAATCACCGGCGGTGCGCCGTTGTCGACGGCATCAGCGTTGATGATCACTTCTTCGACATTGGTCATGCTCGGCAGATCGTACATGAGGTCGAGCAGGATGCCCTCGAGAATGGCGCGCAATCCGCGCGCGCCGGTCTTGCGCTTGATGGCTTTCTTGGCCACGGCCCGCAGCGCTTCGTCGGAGAAGCGCAGGCGCGCGCCCTCCATCTCGAACAGCTTGGCGTACTGCTTGACCAGCGCGTTCTTCGGCTCGGTGAGAATCGAGATCAGCGCCACTTCATCAAGATCGGTCAGCGTGGCGATCACCGGCAGGCGGCCGACGAATTCCGGAATCAACCCGAATTTGAGCAGATCTTCCGGCTCGACTTTCGAGAACAGCTCGCCGATGCGGGCATTCTCGCTGGAGCGCACGTCGGCGCCGAAGCCGATGGCCGTGCCCTTGCCGCGCGCCGCAATAATTTTTTCGAGACCCGAAAACGCGCCGCCGACGATGAACAGGATATTGGCGGTATCCACCTGCAGGAATTCCTGCTGCGGATGCTTGCGGCCGCCCTGCGGCGGAACGGAAGCCACGGTGCCTTCCATGATCTTAAGCAACGCCTGCTGCACGCCCTCGCCCGACACGTCGCGCGTGATCGACGGATTATCGGACTTGCGCGAAATCTTATCGACCTCGTCGATATAGACGATGCCGCGCTGCGCCCGCTCGACATTGTAATCGGCGGCCTGCAGGAGGCGAAGAATAATATTCTCGACATCCTCGCCGACATAACCCGCTTCGGTGAGCGTCGTCGCATCCGCCATGGTGAACGGCACGTCGAGAATGCGCGCCAGCGTCTGCGCCAGGAGCGTCTTGCCCGAGCCGGTCGGCCCGATCAGCAGGATGTTCGACTTGGCCAGCTCGACATCGGAATTTTTTTCCAGCAGCGAAATGCGCTTGTAATGGTTATGCACCGCAACCGACAGAATCTTCTTCGCCTGATCCTGCCCGATGACATAATCATCGAGCACCTTGCGGATGTCCTGCGGCTTGGCGATATCGTCGCCTTCCTTGGCCAGCACGCCCTTGTCGGCGGCGCGGATGATGTCCATGCACAGCACGACGCACTCGTCGCAGATGAACACGGTCGGCCCGGCGATCAGTTTTCTCACCTCATGCTCGCTCTTACCGCAGAACGAACAATAACGGGTGTTTTTCGATTCTCTACTGCTTCCTGATTTGCTCATGACTGTCCTTATAAATTAATCGAAACTTGGCCCCTGCCCGGGTGCATAGCCTTCTTGACGCTCTTTCTCCTGCTCTTCATTCAGACGGGCAGCATATCGTCTTTCGCCCCTCTCCCTAACCATGCTGTTAATCAATGCATCTCTTACCGCAGGCGGGGTAATATTATCTCCTGCAGTTCGTTCCTTATACGCACTAAGCACCTCCCGCAGAATCTCTTTCACTTGAAGTATTGTAGCAGCTTCATTGCCCAATACCTTTTCGGCATTATTAATCAGTTCCTTGTGTTTCATTTAACCTCGCGCACTTCTCTGCTGCTTCCTGATTTGCTCATTACCCTTGGCTATCTGGCCATCCCGGCCGTTTTTCTGATACGCAATTCCCTGATATGGCCCGGCTCACCGTAACTTGGCTCCCCAGCGAGATTGCGAGCATTATGATATAGCATTTCAGCAACACCCTGAGGCGATTCCGCCTGCATCTCTTTGGCCACCACTGCCGCCGCCATCGATAATTGCTTGGCATAGAGCATAATATTGCCGGTATCGCCTCTCTTTGCCGCATCTAGCAGACTGGCATAGACTTTTCCATACTGCGCCATCCACCGGGACTCCACATCCCTGAACATGGTATGGGGACGAACCATCGCGCTCGCAAATCTCTTTGCGAATTCCTCCCCTGTTTCCATCGATGTATTTTCTGATGTGCTCAACTCTCTTCTCCACTACTCCCCGCCTTGAGAGGGGATCCTCTAGATCGATCCAGATCCCCGCTCAAGGCGGGGAATAATGCTACTTTTCCTTCTTCACCTCATCGCCCGCCGCCCGCTTGTCGATCACCTGATCGATTAAGCCGAACTCCTTGGCGGCTTCGGCGCTCATGAAATTATCGCGCTCCATGTTCTTCTCGATCACCGCCAGCTTCTGGCCGGTGTGCTTGACGTACATCTGATTGAGGCGCGCTTTGAGGCTTAGGATTTCTTTGGCGTGAATCTCGATATCGGTCGCCTGCCCCTGGAAGCCGCCGGAAGGCTGGTGGATCATGATGCGCGAGTTGGGAAGCGCGTAGCGCATGCCCGGCTCGCCGGCCGTCAGCAGCAGCGAGCCCATCGACGCCGCCTGGCCCATGCACAGCGTGGAAATCTTGGGGCGGATATATTGCATCGTATCGTAAATCGAAAGGCCGGAGGTGACGACGCCGCCCGGTGAGTTGATGTACATGAAAATTTCCTTATCGGGATTCTCCGATTCCAGGAAGAGCAATTGCGCGCACACCAGCGACGCCATGTGATCGTCAACGCCGCCGACCAGGAAGATAATGCGCTCCTTCAAAAGGCGCGAATAAATATCGAACGAGCGTTCGCCGCGGCTGGTCTGCTCGATGACGATCGGCACCAGCATGTTGTTATAGACTTCGAGTGGATCTTTCATACGACTCCTTACATTGTAATAAATCCGGTTAGACTACCGGTGTAGCGGGCAAAGGTTAATTATTTCTTATTGTACTTTTGTCATCTCGCCTTCGCCGGGATGACAGTAAAATACATTACTCACCCGCCGCCTTCTTTTTCTTAGGCTTCGAAACAGTTTTTTCCTCTTCCGCCCTGGCTTTGGCTTTCTTTTTAGCCTTCGGCGCTTCGTCATCCGCCTCGGCGTCCTCAGCGATCAGCGCTTCCACTGATATTTTACGGTCATTCAGCTTTACCTTGCCGAGAATGAAATCGACGGATTTCTCTTCCAGCAGCGGCCCGCGCAGGTCTTCCATGCGCTCGGGATGGTCGCGGTAGAACTGAAGGATCTTGCCTTCCTGCCCCGGGTAGAGGCTGGCCTGCTGCATGGCCATGCGTCCCAGCTCCTCACGGGTGATGCGCAGGTTGTGCTTGAGCCCCGTTTCGGCCAGCATCAACCCCAGCTTGACGCGCCGCCGGGCGATATCGCGGTATTCTTCTTTCACCGACTCGTCATCCTTCGCTTCGCGGCCGGCCGGCGTTTCCTTGAAGCGGTCCCAGATGGTGTTGAATTCGAGATCGACCATGCCCTGCGGCAGCTCGAAATCATAGCGCTCCTCCAGAATGTCGAAGAGCTGCTTCTTAAGCTGATTGCGCACGATCTGGTCATATTCCTTGGTCAGCTGGGCGCGCGCCGCTTCCTTCAGCGCTGCCAGGTCGGCAAACCCGCGTTCCTTGGCGAAGGCGTCGTCGATGGCTGGCGTCTCCTTAGTATAGATTTCCTTCACCGTGACGGCAAAGGCGGCTTCCTTGCCCGCCACTTTCTGACCGGCATAATCCTTGGGGAAGCTGACAGTAACGGTGCGCTCTTCGCCTTCCCTGGCGCCGATCAGCTGCTTCTCAAAGCCATCCACAAACTGGCCGCTGCCCAGTTCCAGACGGAAATTTTCGGCAGATCCGCCCTCGAACGCCACGCCGTCGATCATGCCTTTGAAGTCGATGGCGGTGACATCGCCCTCGGCCGCTTTGGCGCCTTCTTTAGCGCGATTGAGCTTGGGCGTGCTTTGGGCGATACGCTCCAGCGCCTCGCCGATTTCCTTATCCCCCACCTCGAAGGTATGGCGGTCGAGCGCGATGTCGTCGAAGGTCATTTCCGGCACCTGCGGGAACACCTCGAACGACATGGTGAAGGCGAGATCGCCGCCTTCCTGGTAATCGTCGAGCGCCACCTGCGGCGTCAGCGCCGGGCGCAGGTTATTCGTGGCCAGCGCCTGATTGGTGGCACGGTTGATGACATTCTTGATGACTTCCGGCTGCACGCTCTTGCCGTAGCGCTGCTGCAGTATTTTCATCGGGATATAGCCGGGGCGGAAACCTGGGATCTTGATGCGCTCGCCAGCGCGCTTGAGCTCAGCTTCCAGCTCCGCGTTCAGGGCTTTCGCCTCGACGACGATCCTGAAGGATTTTTTGAGACCCTTGGCTTCGAGTTCCGTGATGTTCATGAGATTCTCTAATTTAGCGGTTGATGAGAGGGTTTGCAAGCGTCCAGTGTCATCCTGTGCGAAACGAAGCGGCGCTCACGCTGTGCGTGCCGCAGGATGACGCTAATTGAGGAATAGGGAAAACCACAAGCCGCGGCGAAAGGCAATGGGTTTATTTGGTAATTCAGGCTCCAAGAACGGGAGAGCCAGAACCAGGCATTTGCGGCAGAGCGTTGTTGCCGCCATAGGAAGGAAGCGCCGTCAGCGCGGCGTTTTCTCCGCCAGAGATACCCGCCGGCATCGTCATGGCCAGCTGGTTGAAGGCGGGGAGCCGACTGCCGGGATTGCTCACCAGCGCGCCCACGCGGCTGGAAATCCGGTTCTTCAGCGAGTCATTGAACGCAACCCGGCCATCCACCATCGTTCCCGCAAAATCTCTTTGCTCCTGAGGAGTTAGTGGGATAACCCGCCCGCTACCATCCTGATGCTGGAATATAATATGCGTCACCTGGAAGCTATCCCCCGTCGCTGTTCCGCGAAGATAGATATGGTGCTGCCGCGCGCTGCCGTCCGGCTGCGTCGTATTGACGCGAATCCAGTCGGTCTGCCTGCGGTCGGCCGCTTCTTCGGGCACTGCATGTAATTCCAGGGCGTTCTGATTCACCGCTGCCGCCGGCGCGGAGCCCCGCCCGGCATTGCCTTCCACTCTTACCGAAGGCGCGACCGCTGCGGGAGCCGCGCCGCTGTCATGCTGCCTGACGCCCTCCTGAACAAATTGCTCACGCTGGGCGCCGGTGAGCCCCAGCGCGTCCGCCGCTCCGCCCATGGCGCGGCGCAGCTTGGCATGTTCCCATGCCTTGCCGATATCGAAGCCTTCGCCGCTCGTCACCATGCGCCATAGTTCCTTCACGGTTGCCAGTATGTCGCCGACAATAGGGATGCCTCTTACAAAACTCTGTATGGCACCTTTAAAATCACCGCTCCACAGCATCTCCATCGCGCCCTGATTACGCCGCTCCGCATCCGGGTCTCCTGCGCCGGTACGCAGGCCGTTGATTATCCTGTTCCTTAAGCTATGTGGATCATTATTGGGATGTCTTGGATCACCGACCCTATCGCGAAGGACGCTGTCGATTTGCGCTTCATCCGTGATGCCTTCTCTGGTTCTGATATTATCCCGTTCCTGATCAATCGCCACCGTGACCCAGTTATTCCTATACGATCTTACTGCTGCGTTATAATCGGCATCGGAGCCATAGGCGCTGCGCCGCGGGCGCGATGTCAGGGCCTGATTGATCAGCCCGTCGACATAAGCGGTCAGCCTGTTTTCCTGTTGTTCTGTAATGATCGAATCAGGCATCGTCAGCCCTTGCATTCTTTACTATATTGCCAAGAATATCACACCGTTTAAGGATCTTGTGTGAAAGTTTGATGACAATGCATCTATCCAGGAAATCCTTTTATTACAGGCCGTAATAAAGGCCTGCCGCGCTGGCTGCGCCACCCGGAGCCAAAGGCGCAGGGTGGTGCGGATGGAGGGACTTGAACCCCCACGAGTTTCCCCGCCAGAACCTAAATCTGGTGCGTCTACCAGTTCCGCCACATCCGCTAACAATTTGATTATATTCGCTAGTCTCGCCATCCGGCAGGGACCGGCCACTTGCCACTGGTAATGGGCAGGTAGATCGCCTATATTAAGCCTATATCAAAAAAGCAACCGCCGAATCGCCTGTTTCGGCATTTTTAAACCTTGCAATCTGG
>JAGWLJ010000326.1 GCA_028873275.1 Pseudomonadota bacterium | reverse complement strand
CACCACCAATATCCCGACGCTCGAATCGCTGAAACTGCCCAAGGTATATGGCGACCTGATCATGGAAAAGCGCGGGCTGATACTGATGGTCGGCCCGACCGGCAGCGGCAAGTCCACATCGCTGGCCGCGATGCTCGAGCACCGCAACCTGAACGGCACCGGCCATATCGTCACCGTCGAGGATCCGGTGGAATTCCTGCACCGGCACAAGCACTGCATCATCACGCAGCGCGACGTCGGCATCGACACCTATTCCTTCGCCATCGGCCTCAAGAATGCGCTGCGCCAGACGCCGGACGTCATCGTCATCGGCGAAATCCGCGACAAGGACACCATGGAGCATGCCATCGTCTTCGCCGAGACCGGGCACCTGTGCCTGGCGACACTGCACGCCAACAACACGCACCAGGCCATCGAGCGCGTCATCAACTTCTTCCCCGAGGAAAAGCACAAGCAGGTGCTGCTCAACCTGTCGCTGAACCTCAAGGCCATCCTGTCGCAGCGGCTGGTGTACACCACGGACGACAAGCGCACCGCCGCCATCGAAATCATGCTGAACCAGGGCCTGGTCAGGAACCTGATCCATGAGGGGCACGTCAAGGACCTGCGCGACTGCATCGAGAAAAGCCACGACTACGGCATGCAGACCTTCGACCAGGCGCTGATCGACATGTACGCGCGCGGCGCCATCACCGAGGAAGTGGCGCTGGCCGAATCCGACAACCCCGCCAACCTGCGCCTGGCCATCAAGCAGTATGAGATGAGCAAACGCTCCGGCCCTCTGCACAAAGCCTCCGCCGCGGGCGGCATGACCGGCAACGCTAAGCCGCAGTTTTAGCCGCAGGCACCTGCTCTATCGCGTTTAGGAACGCCTTCTCCAGCGAGGCCTCGCCGAATTTCGCCTTGAAGGCGGCGGGAGCACCGGTGAAAAACAGTTTCCCGTCGTGAATCACGCCGATGCGGTCGCAGATTTCGTCGATATCGGAGAGGATGTGCGAGCTGAAGAATACGGTTTTCCCTGCGCCCTTGGCCGTCAGCAGCATGGATTTCAGCTTGATGCGGGCGCTGGGGTCGAGGCCGCTCATCGGTTCGTCGAGCAGCAGCAGCTTCGACTCAATTAAAAACGCGCCGAGCAGCCCCAGCTTCTGCCCCATGCCCTTGGAATAGGAGCCGACGCGGCGCATCAGCACCGCCGGGTCGAGGTCGATGGCCGACGCCAGCGAACGCGCCTTCTGGCTATCCAGCGCGAGGCCGTAATAAGAGAGCGCCAGGCTTAAATATTCCATGCCCTTCAGGTAGCGCGACGGCTGGAATTTTTCCGGCAAGTACGAAAGAAAGCGGCGCGACTGCGGGTTTGCGGCATCCACACCGAAAATCCGCACGCAGCCGGCGTCGGCGTTGATAAGGTCGAGGACAATCTTGATCAGGGTGGTCTTGCCGGCGCCGTTTAAGCCGATCAGCCCGAAGATTTCGCCCGGTACCAGCGTAAGGCCGGCGGCATCCAACACGCATTTGCCGTCATAACTCTTGCTTACGCCCTCGACCGAAAGCGGCGCCGTCACCGTCATGGGGTTTTTCCAAGATTCGTGCCGCGATAGGCG
>JAGWLJ010000056.1 GCA_028873275.1 Pseudomonadota bacterium | reverse complement strand
TTCCCTCCGAAGAATTGCTCAAGCGCCTCAAGGAAGGCAAGGTGTATATCGCGCCGGAAGCGAGGGGTCGCGCCGCGCAGAACTTCTTCAAGAAGAGCAATCTGATCGCCCTGCGCGAACTGGCGCTGAGGCGCACGGCCGAGCGCGTCGACGCCATGATGGACGTCTATAAGACCAAGGGTGGCGGCCCGCAGGGCTGGAGCGGCGCCGACCGCATCCTCGTTTGCATCGGGCCGGATCAGCTGTCGGCCAAGCTGGTGCGCGTCGCCAAGCGCATGGCCAGCGGCCTCAAGGCGCCGTGGACGGCGGTGTATGTCGAAAACGAGCGGCACTGGCGCCTGAGCAAGGCCGGGCAGGAAGCGGTCGAGCGGACGCTGCGGCTGGCCGAGCGCATGGGCGGCAAGACGGAGGTGATTCAGGGCCAGAAGGCTCCCGAGGAGATTCTCGCCTACGCGCGTGCGGGCGGCATCACCAAGATCATTGTCGGCAAGGCGCCGCGCCCGCGCTGGCGCGAAATTCTTTACGGCACGCTGGCCGACCAGCTGATTCGCGGCTCGGGCAATATCGACGTCTACGTGGTGGCCGGCGACGCTGAGGACCGCCGCCAGCTGGTATCGCCCCTGTGGGTAAGCAAGACACCGTGGCAGTATTACCTTTCGGCGCCGGCCATGGTCGGCTTCTGCACGTTGCTGCTGCTGCCGGTGCGGGCCTATGAGGAACGCGCCGATGTCATCATGGCCTACATGATCGGCATCGTCAGCGTCGCCGTGCGCTACGGCCGCGGGCCGGCCATGCTCGCCACGCTGCTGGCGGCGATGTGCACCAATTTTTTCTTCGTATCGCCTTATTACGCCTTTAAGATGGAGGAGGAGCATCACATTATCACGGTGATCGTGACGCTGCTTACCGGCGTCATCATCGGCACGCAGACGTCGCGGCTCAGGATGCAGGCCATCTCGGCGCGGCGGCGGGAAAAGAACACCTCCTCGCTGTTTGCCATGAGCCGTGAGCTGACGGCCACGCGCGGCAAGATCACGCTGGCGCAGGTGGCGGCGCAGCATATCGCCGAGGTGCTGGACAGCGACGTATTCATCTGGCTGCCCGACGCCAAGGGCCATCTGCAGACGGTGGTGGCCGAGACGGAAACCGAAGCGCACGGCATCGATCCGGTGCGCGAGGAGAGCGTGGCCAACTGGGCGTTCACGCACCGGCAGAACGCCGGCCGCGGCACCGACACGCTGCCGTCGGCGCAGGGGCTGTACGTGCCCTTGATCGGCTCGGGCGGCGTGGTCGGCGTTATCGGTGTCATGCCGCGCGACCCCGGCACGGGCGGCTACCCCTCGGAGAGCATCGAATCGTTGGAGGCGTTCGCCATCATCACCGCCTCGGCGCTGGAGCGCGCCGGCTCCGCCGAGATCATGGAGAAAACCCTCGTCGAGGCCGAGAGCGAGAAGCTGCGCAATATCCTGCTGTCCTCGGTGTCGCATGATTTGCGCACGCCGCT
This sequence comes from Pseudomonadota bacterium, assembly GCA_028873275.1. GTDB lineage: Bacteria > Pseudomonadota > Alphaproteobacteria > Rickettsiales > SXRF01 > JABDCD01. The sequence goes on along the minus strand of JAGWLJ010000056.1, from coordinate 6,339 downwards.
GGCCGCCATCACCGGCGCGGCGAGCACGCTGCTCATTGAAAGCGGCAAGATTACCGAGGAATATAAAACGGAGCTCTTACGCTCGATCCACGAGGAAGGAGCGCGGCTGGCCCGCATGGTTACCAACCTGCTCGATGTGTCGAGCCTGGAATCCGGCTCGGTCAAGCTCAACAAGGAGCTCTATTTCATCGAGGAGCTGATCGGCTCGGCCCTGATGCGTGTCGAGCCCAAGCTCTCGCATCACAAGGTGGTGACGCATATCGAGCACGGCCTGCCGCTGCTCAGGATGGACGGCCTCCTGATCGAACAGGTGCTGATCAACCTGCTCGAAAACGCCGCCGAGTTCACGCCGCATGGCACCACCATCACCATTTCCGCCATCACCGCCAAGCCGGACATCCACGTTATCGTTGCTGATAACGGCCCCGGCATCCCCAAGGGCGAGGAGGAGCGCATCTTCGACAAGTTCGCTCCCGGCGAACGCGGCGGTAAGGGCGGCGGCCTGGGGCTGGCCATCTGCCGCGGCATCATCCACGCCCATGGCGGCAAGATCTGGGCGCAGAATGCCACGGACGGCGGGGCGGTGTTTACCTTTACGCTGCCGATCCGGAGCCAGGAGGGGGAGTAAGCAAGTCAATCTTCTAATCATAACAAAATTTCATTTTATTCTTAATTATTCTGCGTTATAGATCGAGCAGCTTAACGTTTGGAAGAAATGCCATGGCCGAAGAAAAAACCCTGACCTATGCTCAAAAGGTCATTGCCAATTACGAAGCCCGGAAAGCGGCCTCGGGTGGCACGGTGCCTACTCTGCCGGAAGCCTTCGCACTGGCCGAAAAAGGACGTTTCGATGTTGCCCGGCAGGAACAAGAGAAAGCCAAGCTGGCAGTTGAGATCGGCCGCTTTCGGTACCTGCAGGATTTTGCGCGTGCCGCCCGGTTAGCCATGGATACGCCAAGGAATATATTACATAAATAGGAGAAACATGGAAAACCCTGCTGCATTTCCCAATCCATTGCCTGAGCGCCTGCGCGAATCCATAAGCCGCGATGCCATTGAACGCCTTGCGGTGCGGATCACCCCGAATGCGGCGGAAGCTGAAGAAAGCGCAAAGAATGCCAAACTGGGCCAGTTAGTTCTGGCGCTGACGCAGCCTTCCTATGACACTCCCCAGGAGTATCTTGTTGCGCTGAATGCCTATAATGATGGGCAGCCGGCCATAGCTTCTCAGACCGACTCTTTTGGCGAAGAAGGAACAAGGTATCTGCAGGAAGGGAAGCGACTGGCGCAGAAGCTGCTGGCCCGGGAAGGGATTTACGCATCCGATGATGGTAAGACCTGGACGGCGACCTTGTCGCGCGCCAGCGGCCGCAACAGGTAAATCAGCAGGCAAGCGTTACGTTGAGGCGCAGCGCTTCTTTCAGCCGCAGCAGATACTCCTCTCTTGGAATCTCGATGACGCCGAACTGCTGCAAATGGTCGTTGGTGAATTGCGTGTCGAGCAGCCGGTAGCCTGAGCGCTTCAGCCATTGCACGAGATGCACCAGCGCGATCTTGCTGGCACCGGAAGCACGGGAAAACATGCTCTCGCCGAAGAAGGCGCCGCCCAGCGCCACGCCATATAATCCGCCGGCCAGCGCGTCGTCTTTCCAGCATTCGACGCTATGCGCATAGCCTTTCTCATGCAGCTCGCAATAGAGGCGGATGATGGTGTCGTTGATCCAGGTTTCCTCTCGTTCGGCGCAGGCGCGAATGACTTCAGGAAAGGCTTTATCAACGGTGACCTGAAACGGGTTTTTTCGAATCAATCTGGCCAGGCTGCGGGGAACATGGAATCCGTCGAGTGGGATGATGCCGCGGCTTTCCGGGTAAAACCAGTGCAGCTCCATGCCGTTCCGGCTTTCCGCCATGGGAAAATAGCCGCTGGCATAGGCGGCCAGCAGCAGCTCGGCAGTAATCTCTTCGGGCATTACAGCCGATCCGGAAAATCGCTGGTGATGGCATCGACGCCGAGCATGCGCGCCTTTTCGATATGGCGCGGCTCGTTGGCCGTCCAGGTGACCACTTTAAGTCCGCGCCAATGCGCGTCATCGACCAGCGCTTTGCTGATGTGATGAATGCAGGGATTGATCGACCACGCGCCGGCCTCGGCGGCGATGGCGGCGAGGCTGACCGGAATGCCCGCCAGCAGCGCGCCGGTGCGCAACTCCGGCAGCAGGCGACGCATGGCGACCAGCTGCGAGTGGTCGAAGGCCACCACGTAAAGCTGCTCCCAGCTCCAGCCGCGCCGCGCGACATATTCCCTGAGGATCGCCGCCACCGGCCCGCTGCTGCTTTCCGCCTTCAACTCGATGAACAGGCGGCAGCGCCCATCTACCAGGTCGAGCACCTGCCGCAGCGAGGGGATGCGCTCGCCTTTCCCGGCGTCGAACTGCTGCAATTCCTTAAACGTATAATCGGAGACGAAGCCCCTGCCGCTGGTGGTGCGCTCCAGCGTATCGTCATGGATCACCACCGGCTCGCCGTCCCCGCTCATCTGGATGTCGAACTCGAAACCGTCGACGCCGAGTTCCAGGGCCTTCTGCATCGAGGCCAGCGTATTCTCCGGCGCATGGCCGCAGGCGCCGCGGTGGCCGATCTTCCAGGTCATGCGGTCAGTTTGGCCATGGCTTCCAGCGCCAGCCGGTAGGAATCGCTGCCGAAGCCGCAGATAACGCCTTTGGCGGCTTTGGAGATATAGGATTCATGGCGGAAGGCTTCGCGGCGGAAGATATTGGAGAGGTGCACTTCGATAACAGGGATTTTCAGGCTGAGCAGCGCGTCCATAATGGCAATCGAGGTGTGGGTGTAGGCGCCGGCGTTGACAATCAATCCCCGGTAATCCTTGCCGGCCTGCTGGATTTTATCGACAATTTCGCCTTCGTGATTGGACTGGAAGGCATCCAGCGCCAACCCCAGCGACTGCGCATGTGCCTTGCATTTGGCCTCGATATCGGACAGGGTTTCGTGGCCGTAGATATCCGGCTCACGCGTGCCCAGCGTATTAAGGTTGGGGCCATTGACGATGAGGATGCGGGCGGGCATACTTGATCCTTAACCAATTCGAACGCACTATAACCCAATGCGAATCAAAGTAAATGGGGAGTCTCGCGACTTCGACGGGCCGATGAGCGTCGAGGCGCTGGCGCGGCTGCTCGCCCTCAATTCAAGCCAGGTGGCGGTGGAGAAAAACCGCGAGATCGTACCGCGCTCGCGCTACGGCGAGGTGGGGATTGCCGAGGGGGATGAAATTGAGATCGTTCGATTTATCGGCGGTGGATGAGATGCGGCAAGACCAATTTATGTTGGCCGGCAAGGCCTATCGCTCGCGGCTGTTGGTCGGCACGGGGAAATATAAGGATCTGCAGGAAACCAAAGCGGTCATCGAGGCCAGCGGGGCGGAGATTGTGACGGTAGCGCTCAGGCGCATGGATTTGTCGAGTAACGGCTCGCTGCAGGATGTCATCGATCCGAGGAAATACACCTACCTACCCAACAGCGCCGGCTGCTATACGGCGGAGGAGGCGGTGCGCACGCTCAGGCTGGCCCGCGAGCTGGGCGGGTGGACGCTGGTCAAGCTGGAAGTGATCGGCGATCGGCAGACGCTTTACCCGGATGTGGCGGAAACGCTGAAAGCGGCGGAAACGCTGGTCAGGGAAGGCTTCCAGGTGATGGCCTATACCAATGACGATCCGGTGACTGCCAGAAAACTCGAGGATCTCGGCTGCGCGGCGGTGATGCCGCTGGCCTCGCCGATCGGCTCGGGGCTCGGCATTCAGAATCCGCTCAACATCCGGCTGATCGCCGAACAGGCAAAGGTGCCGGTGCTGGTCGATGCCGGGGTGGGGACGGCGTCGGATGCGGCGGTGGCCATGGAGCTGGGCTGCGACGGTGTGCTGCTCAACACCGCCATTGCGGCGGCGCAGCACCCGGTGATGATGGCCGAGGCAATGAAGGCGGCGGTGATCGCCGGGCGGCTGGCTTACCTGGCTGGGCGCATGCCCAAACGCGATTATGCGACGCCAAGTTCTCCGGAAGAGGGGCTTATCCCTGCGCTGGTTGCGAGATCTGGAGTAACTAAGGAATAAGGCTACGCCTTCTCGGCTTTGGCGGGTTCTTCCGGCTTCGGCGGGTTTTTCTTGCGCGGGTCGTAAGGTTCCTGCTGCGGGATGGGGCAGGGTTTGAGCACGCGGCGCATGAAGAAGCGGTCCTTGAAATAGAAAATCTTCTTGGTGCGGATGGGGGGGAAGGATTCGATCAGGATGATCTGCTCGTCGCGGGGCAGGGTGATGACTTCCTGCGGCAAGAGCAGGGCGCGCTGCACTTCGGAGGTGTTGATGGTGCGCGAGGCGGGATTCAGGTCGAGGAATTTGGGCTTGTTGTGTGAGTGCTGCACGGCGGTTTTATTGCCGATCAGCTGCGAGATCATGTTGGCAGTTTCGACGTTGTTGGCGGCGAAGGTGATGCGATAATAGGAGTTGGACAGGAAGCTGTTCATGCCGGCTTCCTCGTAAATGCCTTTCAATTGCTGCGTGTCTTGCACGATCAGGAACAGCTTGACGCGATAGCCGCGGAAATAGGCGATGCCGACCTGGAATTGCGGCATTTCGCCCAGGGAAGGAAACTCGTCCATCATGAACAGCACGCCGTGCGGCTCGGTTTTTTTGTTGGGCATTTTGCGCGTCATGAAGTCGGTGGCCTGCTGGTAGAACACTTTAAGCAGAGGCTCGAGGCGCTTTAAGTTGTCGGGGGTGACGCCGCAGAACACGCTCATTTTTTTCTTCTTGAGCTGCTGCATGTCGAAATCGCTGCGCGCCGTAGCAGCGTCGATCAGCGGGTTAGCCCAGAGTTCGAGGCCGGAGTTGAGCGTCGAGATGACGCCGGAGCGTTCCTTGTCGGCCTTCTGCAGGAAGGCGGCGATATTCATGTAAGCCACCGGGTGGATGCGCTTGCCGATGGTGTCGAGCACGACGGCGAGGTTATACACTACATCGTCGCTGCGCATGGTGCGCACCACTTCGCCGAAGGACTGCACTTTCTCCGGCACGGCGATGAGATAGAGAATCACGCCCAGCATCAGCGAACGCGCTTCGTTCTGCCAGAATTCCTGCTCGGGCAGGATCAGGTTACAGATTTTCTGCACGTCGTCGACCATCTGGCCCGGCTTCTGCGATACCCAGTCGAGCGGGTTGTAGCAATGCGAGAAGCCGTCGGGGTCGGCGGGGTTCCACAGGAAGACTTCCTGGCCAAGTTTTTTGCGGTAGCCGCTGCATAGCTCGTGGTTTTCGAGCTTGATGTCGTGGCACACCACCGATTCCTGCCAGAACAGCAGGTTGGGGATCACGAAGCCGACGCCCTTGCCCGAGCCGGTAGGCGCGAAGAGCAGGATGTGCTGGAAGTCGTCGCAGACCAGATAATTGTTGACGCCGGTGCGGCCGAGCAGCATTCCCCGGCGCGCGCGCAGCTTGGCGCGGCGTATGTCCTGTTCGCTGGCCCAGTGCGCGTCGCCATGCACGCTTTCCTTGAGCTTGAAGGGGCGGAAGTCGAGCAGCGGCGCGCGGATCAGGAACAGCAGCACCAGGCTGCCGCCCAGGCCGCCGGCGGGAGGCCCAAGGATCTTCAGCAGGAAATCCTGCGGCAGGCGGTCGTAATACTGCAGGCAATACTGCACCAGGCTGGTGTACTGGTCGATGAGATAAGGCGGGTTGTAGGCGGCGGCTATATAGGCGTCGCCGTAATACATCACGAAGGCGGCGCTTATGCCAAGATAGAAGGGGATTACCAGCAGCGCCGAAACGACTGCCAGCAGGAAGATTTTATTGTACAGCCGGCGGCGGCGATTGATGTAGATGATATTATTTTCAGCCATATCCGGTCCCGCCGTTCAGGCGGCGATTTTACATAGTCTCTTTAAAATAAATCTCTGAGACGTAACGCATTCCGCGTGCGCCTCGCTTGAGCTGGATGATAACATTAATCACATTCTCGACATAGTTTTTTATCTGGTCGCGTGTGATGCCCAGGCCCGCCTGCATGATCATGAGGATCAGCTGCTCGATGGCGAGCGTTGGTGTATCGGCATGCAGGGTGGAGATCGATCCCGGGTGGCCGGTGTTGACGGCGCGCATGAAGGAAAGGCCTCGGCGCCGCGCAATTCGCCCAGCATCAGGCGGTCGGGACGCAGGCGCAGGCAAGCCTCGATCAGGTGCTGCATAGTGACCTGGGCGCGGCCCTGGCTGCCTCGCGAAGCCAGGAGATGGACGCGGTTGGGGACATGCGGGATCTGGATTTCGCGCGCAT
>JAGWLJ010000325.1 GCA_028873275.1 Pseudomonadota bacterium | reverse complement strand
GATCCGCCCGTCCTCGAGCAGCTGGTCGAGCACGCCCCAGGTGAAGGCGCCGTGCGTGCCGCCGCCCTGAAGCGCAAGCGCGATGGATTTGGAGCTGGATGTCATGCCCGCCTCCTTAAGTTGCGTTGAAATTTTATTATACCACCGCCGGGCTCAGGCTTCCACCTTTGTCTTTGGTGCGGTCGGTGAAGCTCTCCGGCGGCGCCGGGTGCTGACTGCGCACGACGCGGCTGGCGTGGGACGCTTGTGTTTTCTCCTCCGCCGGTTTCGGCAGGTCCACCGGATATTGCTGGATGGCGTGCTCGAGATCCATGCCCTGCTGCATGTCGGCCACCACTTTTTTGAGCGCCCGGATGCCGTGGCGGTTGGCGACCTCGATATAGGCGCGCGTGCGCTCGATGTCGCCGGGCTCGATGAGGTTGTGGCCGACCAGGTAGATGAATTTCGGGATGCCGAAATCGGCGTGCTCGTGCGGCGTGACCTTGCTGTAGGTCTGGTTCATCAGGTCGGCCATGCGGGTGAAGATTTCCATCGAGCGGTCCCATTGCGGCGTGCCGCGCTGCCCGACGAAGGAGTCGATGACGCCTTTGGCGGCGTGGCGCTCATAGATGTTGAGCAGGTCGGCTGCCTCGATTTTGTCGGCGGGGCTGCTGGCATGGTTGATCTTGAGGTCGATGGTGGATTGCAGCTCCTCGAACGGCGTGCTTTTGCGCACCATCACGTCGCGGAACAGGTAGGCGGCGTTGGCGGTGAGGCCGATGTCGGCGCCGAGTTCCGGGTGCCATTTCTCCGTCTTGAATATCGGCTTGAGCAATAGCGGCGCGAAGAATGTTGCGTTCACGGCGGCGCGGCGCGCGTTCAGGCCGTAATAGTTTTCCAGCGTCTGCCGGACGATGCTGTTGGTGCTTTTCTGGAAATCGGACCAGGTGACGTCTTTGGGGTCCTTGTCGAATTCCCACGCCAGCGCCTGTGCGAAAATACTGCGTATGTCTTTCTTGGTGCGGCGGGCGTGATAGAAAGTGATGCCTTCCATGAACGCGCCGGCCAGCAGCGAATACATATGCCGGGCGAGGAATTCCGTGGTTTTGTTGCCGTTTTTCCATTTGCTCCAGCGGTCGGGCAGGAGCTGCTTGAAAATATAGCGGATGGGCAGCACGGCCACCGCCGTCGCCCAGTAGGACGAGCGGTACTGGTCCAGCCGGCCGGTGATGGAAATCTCCTGCGGCGGGGTTTTTTTAAGCTCCGGCGCCGGCGTTTCCTGAGTATTGGTATCGTCCTGATTCATAAGCGGTCAAACAGGGTTTTCTCCACTTTCTATTTTGCCTGTTCGGGCCACAAGATAACAGAGGAAGTTTGTGAAGATTTGATTACAACGCAGGGCCGGCGGGCTATTCGCCGGTGAAGGCCGGTTTTCGCTTTTCATTGAAGGCGTTAATGCCTTCTTTCCGGTCGTTTGTGGCGATCAATGCCTTATACAGGGCAAGGTCAACCTCCATGGCCTGCGTCAAATTCAGGCTAATGCCATGATTCATCGCCTTTTTCACCGATTTTACCGACATCGGCGCATTGGCGGCGATGACTTCTGCAACCGATTGTGTTTTTTCAATTAATT
>JAGWLJ010000324.1 GCA_028873275.1 Pseudomonadota bacterium | reverse complement strand
GAGCCCGTATAAATTCTCCACATGCAAGGTGGCACCGGCAGCGAAGGCGAAGGCCTGGAACCATTCGCGGAAGAGTTCCGTATCCATCTCGCCGAGCTTGGGTTTGGTGAACTCCACCTTCCAGATGAAATACGGCCGCCCGGACAGGTCGATGGCGATGCGCGAAAGCGTCTCATCCATCGGGATATAGGCGTGGGCGTAGCGCGTGATGCCCTTGCGGTCGCCCAAAGCCTTGGCGAACGCCTCGCCGATGGCGATGCCGGTATCCTCGGTGGTGTGGTGGTTGTCAATATGCAGGTCGCCCTTGGCGGTGAGCTTTAAGTCCATCAGGCTGTGGCGCGACAGTTGCTCCATCATGTGATCTAAAAACCCGATGCCGGTCTTCACCTCATACTTCCCCGTCCCGTCGAGATTGAGCTCGACGGAAATATCGGTTTCCTTGGTTTTGCGTGTGTGCTTGGCGGTACGTTTCATGATGCCATAAATACCAGAAAACCGGTCAATTACAAGCCGTCCCTTGAACTGGGAAGCATTTTTACCACACATACCTCAGGGAAATGCATAAAGACCCCTCCTTCCGGTACGGCACCGCCATCTTAGCCTTATACAAGGACGGCAAAACCGTCACCGCCGGCGACGGGCATCGCAGTGCAGCGAACCCGGCAAGGGTGCGGGCTTAGGCAGGTTCATCCTCTAAAGCCCTCTCGACTTTGGCCATGGCGCTGATACACTACGCATCATGTCATTCCGGAGTTTTCTGAAAAGCCTCGCGCCTGCCGCGCTGGCAGCGCTGGGTGCGGCCTTGCTGATTGCCGCGCTTAAAGTCACGCCATTTATTACAACGCACGTAAAATATGATGATGTCGCCGTTACCGCGGTTGAAATTACGCTGCTGTTGGCGATAGTTACCGGGGGCGGCCTCTATGCGCTGCAGGCCGGCGACTCGCGGATGGCCGTATTGCGCTGGACGGCTGCGCTGGCCATTTTCATGCTGTTTCTTTTCCCGCAGAACGAGTGGGAGTATCACGAGGGTGTAAGGCAAATCGTCGCCACGCTCGGTGCGGTGCTGCTCGTTGCCGGGTTGCTGTTCTTCCGCCCGCTGCACCCGGTACTCTCGGCACTCGACCGGCTGGCCGCCGCCAATCGCTTCATCCCTTCGTGGCTGTTTACCGGCATTTTCTACGTGACGTTCCTTTCCGCCGCCGTAGCGTTGTCGTGGCATTGCTTCGACTTCTACCCCATCTACACCGATACCGAAGGCCAGTACGTCCACGCCAAATACCTGGCCATGGGACATCTCACCTGGACGGCGCCGCCGCTGTCGTATTTCTATTACATCCCGATGTCGGTGGATATTGATGGGCGGTGGTATTCGCAGTACCAGCCGCTGCACGTCATGGTGATCGCACTCGGGCACCTGCTGCATGCGCCGTGGATGGTGAACCCCACCGAGGGCGCGCTGGCGCTGGTGGTAACCTATCTGCTGGCGCGGCGCGTCACCGACGAGACGACGGCGAGGCTTGCCGCCGCGCTGATGCTCGGCTGCCAGATGGTGCTCTTCATGTCGTCGGAGTACATGAACCACGCCAGCGCCCTGCTCTGCACCACGCTCTTCCTCCTGGCCT
>JAGWLJ010000001.1 GCA_028873275.1 Pseudomonadota bacterium | reverse complement strand
GTTACGGCAGCCTGCTTCTTGTCGGGCTGGCGACGCTGTTCGCCCTGCCGGTCGGGCTGCTCGCCGCCATTTACCTGTCGGAATACCGGGCACGGCGACTGGCGAGCGCTGTCCGCTTCATCGGCGAGCTGATGGGCAGCGTGCCTTCGATCGTGATCGGCATCTTTGCTTATGCCGTCGTCGTCAAGCCGATGGGGCATTTCTCCGGATGGGCGGGCGGCTTTGCGCTTGGCGTGATGATGATTCCCATATTCATGCGGGCGGCGGAGGGCGCGCTCAGGCTGGTGCCGGTTTCCATACGCCAGGCCAGCGACGCGCTGGGCGCCCGGCGCTGGCAGACCACTCTGCGCGTGGTGATCCCGGCAGCGCTGCCGGCGCTGATCACGGCGCTGTTCCTCTCTATCGCCCGCATCGCCGGAGAAACGGCGCCACTGCTGCTGACTGCATCAAGCAACCAGTACTGGCCGACCTCGCCCAATGATTTCACCCCGTCGCTGCCGGTTTATATCTTTACCTATGCCGTCAGCCCCTATGAAGACTGGCACCGCCAGGCCTGGGCGGCGGCGCTGGTACTGCTGACGGTCATTATGCTCCTTAATTTCGGCATTCGGTTCCTGAGCCGCAAGAGTGAGATCTCGGCGACGCAGATCGAATAATCAAGGCAAAAAACGTAACTTTTTAACTGGGAGAGACGATTATGAAAAACCTGTCACTGCAACGATTAAAACGGGCGCTGCTGCCGGCCCTGCTGTGCAGCAGCATGCTGGCCGCCCCGGCCATGGCCGATCCTGATGCGGCAACGCTCAAGCAGCTTCAGGCCATGCAGGCGCAGATCGAACAGCTGCAGGCGCAGCTTAAAGACATGCAGAAGAAAGTCGCCGCCGCCGATACCGCCGCCAAAACGGCTACGGCCGATGCCGCATCCGCCAAGGCGGCAGCGGAGAAAGCGCCGGTGCAGACAGCCAGCAGCAATAGCAGCGGCAACAAGGGCGAAATCAAGGTGGGTGACAAAGTGACGATCACTCCCGGCGGCTTCATTGAAACGGCGGGAATTTACCGCACGCGCAATGAAACGGCCGATGTCGGTTCCAATTTCAACACCAGCATGCCCTATCCCATCTCGCACAGTTACCATATGCCCGAGTTCCGCGGCTCGGCGCGGCAGAGCCGCCTGTCGCTGTTGGCGGAAGGCAAGCCCGATGCGAATATGTCGCTGGCGGCGTATTTCGAAAGCGACTTTCTGGGCGCGGCCCCGACAGCCAATTCCAACGAAAGCAACAGCTATAACCCGCGCCTGCGCCAGGCCTACGCCACGCTGGATCGCAGCGACTGGGGCATGCATATCCTGGCCGGCCAGTCATGGAGCCTGGTCACCCTGGACAAACAGGGCATCACGCCGCGCAAGGAAAATATTCCGCTTACTATCGACGCGCAGTACGTTCCCGGCTTCAACTGGACGCGCAATCCGCAGGTCCGTTTCGTCGAGGATTTTTATGACCAGAAGCTGTGGGCCGGGCTATCGTTCGAAAGTCCGCAGGCGCTTCCGTCGTGTAACTCGTCGGTTTCTACTTTCTGCGGCACCACTACGCCAACGCTTACCTTCAATAATACAGGCGGCTCGCTCTTTGCTCCGACTTCCACCTACTCCACCGACTTCGCGCCGGATATTGTCGCCAAGCTGGCGGCCGATCCCGGCTACGGCCATTACGAAGTCTACGGCCTGGGGCGCTTCTTCCGCGACCGCAACAATACGACCATGTCGAACAATACGGCCATGGGCGGCGGTATCGGCGCCGGCGCCATCCTGCCGGTCATCAGCAAGAGGCTGGACTTCCAGATCAGCGGCTTGGCGGGCAAGGGCATAGGACGCTATGGTTCGGCGCAATTGCCCGATATCACCTTCAAGCCCAATGGCGATATCGCGCCCATTTCCTCCTTCGATCTGCTGGCCGGGCTGATCGGCCATCCCGATGAGCAATGGGACCTGTACTTCTACGGCGGCACGGAGCGCGTAAGCAGGACGAGCTATACTGTCGGCGCCAACACCTACGGCTACGGCAACCCGCTCTTCCATAACGACACCTGCTCCATCGAGGGGGGATCGTCGACCAGCTGCGTGGCCAATACGTCGGACATCTCGCAGCTGACTGCCGGCGCCTGGTGGAAGTTCTATAAGGGCAGCTACGGGATGATGGAAACCGGCCTTCAGGATTCCTACACCAAGCGCAATATTTTCCGCGGCATCGGCGGCTCGCCGAGCACCAACGAGAATATCACGATGGTGTCGTTCCGTTACTATCCGTTCTGACGAAGACCCCGCCGCCATTCCGCATCACGCGGGATGGCGGCGGGCGGATGCGTTTATAATGAAGGGAAATATGGGGCGAGTGACCGGATTCGAACCGGCGACATCCAGAATCACAATCTGGCGCTCTAACCAGCTGAGCTACACCCGCCATAAGACAAGGCATTAGGGATTAGGCATTAGGGGCTAGAAAGTCAATAGCAATCCGGCCTACATGCTGGAATAGCCGAGCACGTGGCAGTCTACGCCGCGGTCGTGCAGCGTGCCGCACAGGCTGGTGGCGTCGTCGTTGCTGCGGATGGGGCCCACGCGCACGGCGTAGCCGCCGCTGTCGGCCAGCGAAGGCGTCACGCTGCCGCGCATGCCCTTCAGCACATCGGCGTTCTTGTCCTTCACTTCGCTCCAGGCATGCAGCGCCTCTATCTGGCTGGCGGCGGACACCACCTGCACCCAGTAGAGTTTCTCCTCATGCGCCGGGGCGGAAGCCTGGCGGCGCGCGGCATAGGCATCGGCATGCTCATGATTCAGCACGGCGGCTTCGCTCAGGCTATGGCGCGAAGGCTCCTTGACGCCGAAGCGACAGGTGAGGTTGCTGCCCGCCGTCTCGATGGCGTCGTGGCAGAAGGACATCGCATCGCTCTGGCTGGCGAAGGGGCCGACGCTGAGCGTGGTGGCCATGACGGAGCGGCGCTGCGTTACCGCCGGCTCGATGATGCGCACGTGCAGCCCGGCCGTGCGCCCGGGAGACAATTCCTTCACGTGCTGCCAGAAGAAGGTGGCGTTATCCTCGTCGGCGAAGCTGGCGACGCTGAGCCAGCCGGGGTGATTGTCAGCGGCGGGAGCCGGTGCCGGTTCGGCCCCGGCGCTGGGAGAGAGAGTATTATTGGAATCGGCCAGATCGGCGATCTTCACCTCGGGCGCCGGGGCCACCGTTTCCCCGTTATCCTCGCTCAGCGGCACGCGCACCGCCTGCGCCACTTCCACATCGCCTTTGGCGGATTTTTCCTGCGCCGGTTCAGCGGGCTTCTCTTCCGCTATCTCCAGGGGCTTTGGCTGCTCCTGCGATTGCGCCGTTTCCTCTTCCTTATGGTCGTTCAGCAGCCAGGGCAGCAATCCTTTCGCTTCTTCCTGCGGCGGGGCGGCCACGGGCGGCGGCGGGGAGAGCCAGGGCAGCGCGGCCTGTTGCGAGGCTTTGCTGCGGGCCTCATCGGTAATGCTGACCACGGTGCTGGGCGGCGCGTCGTTTAATCCCTCCAGCACGAAGCAGGGGACGTTATCCTTAAACAGGCGGCGGCATATTTTCTCGGCCTTATCCTTGCCGGCTATGGGGCCGGCCTGAATGCGGCGAGCAATTACCGCTCCGTCCTGATACACGGTTTTGGGGTAGAGCTTGAGGCCGCCCAGAAGGCGTTTATGCGAAGCGCTGAGCGTGTCCCATTGTTTGGTAACGTCTTCCTGCGCCTTGCCGTTGCCCAGCTCGATGAAATAGGCCCCTTCCGCTTTCGCCGCTGCCGGAAATAAAATAACAGCGGCCAGCGCCGCGAACATCGCTGTCTTCACCTGTAACTCCCTCATGGTACTCGGTTTTATGGTGGCGGATTGTATTATTCCCGCCGTTTAGCTGGAAAAATATAAGCGGCGCATAAAAAAGGCCAGCGCTTTTTGTCAGGAAATGCCCTGCTGGCGGCCCGTGAATTAATGGTTGACTTGGTAGTGGCTTTGCCATAAATTCCAGCCTCTTTTAATCAGAATAATGGTGGTTGACCATGCAGACCTATTCGGCAAAACCGGCTGAAGTACAAAAGAAATGGCTGATTATCGACGCCGACGGCGTTGTGCTGGGCAGGCTTGCCTCCAATGTCGCCAAAATCCTGCGCGGCAAGCATAAGACCATCTTCACGCCGCATATCGACACCGGCGACCATGTCGTCGTCATCAACGCGGAGAAGGTGAAGCTCACCGGCCGCAAGCTGACGCGGAAGGTCTATCACCGCCATACCGGTTACCCCGGCGGCATCAAAACCGCTACGCCGGAATTTATTCTGAACAGCGCCCATCCGGAGCGCGTTATTGAAAAGGCCGTCGAGCGCATGATGCCTAAGGAAAGCCCGCTGGCCCGGAGCCAATTCGGCCACCTGCGCGTCTATGCCGGCACCGCTCATCCGCATGAGGCACAGAAGCCGGAAGTTTACGATTTCGCCGCCAAGAATCCCAAGAATAAGAGGTAATCACCGTGGTCGCCAAAGCCAAACCCGAAGCCAAAGCTGAAACCATCGTCAAGAAAAGCGCCAAGGTGCCCGAGCAGAAAGAGCTCACCACCTACGGCACCGGCCGCCGCAAGGACGCCGTCGCGCGCGTCTGGCTGAAGCGCGGCAGCGGCAAGATCACCGTCAACGGCAAAAGCTTCGAGCAGTATTTCGCCCGGCCCGTGCTGCGCATGATCATCAATCAGCCTTTCTCGGCCATCGACCGCATCGGCAATTTTGATATCACCTGCACCGTCGCCGGCGGCGGCCTTTCCGGCCAGGCCGGCGCGGTTCGCCTAGGTATCAGCCGCGCGCTCGATGAATACGACACCGTATTCCACAAGGCATTGCGCCAGGGCGGCTTCCTCACCCGCGACAGCCGCACCGTCGAGCGCAAAAAATACGGCCATAAGAAGGCCCGCCGCAGCTTCCAGTTCAGCAAGCGCTAATACGTCCGCGCTGTTTCACAGCCTATGGACGATTCCTGTTCCAATGACGATGGCCCGCCGGAAGGTTTAGCGGAACTGGCGCGCATCTGCGGCAGCGAACTCATGCATATGGGAGAGTCGGGCTATTATTTCGCCTATCAGGTACCATCCAAGAAACTGCGCGACATACTCGATTTCAAAAATAGAATTACAGTCTTTGTAAAAAAGATGCAGAACACGCTGGGACACCATGCGGTGAAAGTGATGGAAGGCAAGAATCCTAGCCAGTTCGTGATAGAATTTTCGCGGGATTATGTAGACGATGCCATCGAGGACCTCAAAAAATGGCCCAGCGGTTATTTTGAAAATATCAATCGTCCTATGATGGAGCATAATCAGCGTGTTCAGTTTATCGAAGATACGTTGCAACTCCTCAATGACTGGTCAGCGTCTTTTGGAATGCAAAACCCCCTCCATTGGTATGCTGCGCGGCTCACGAACGGCATTGAAGGGTTCCTGACGGACAGGCCTGTGCGTTATCCTAAAGGAGCCATATCCTGTATACAGGAGAAACTTGGCATAAAAACACTAAAAGTAGACGACAGCGATGAGTTGTTTATACCTTTTGAATCTTTCGACGATGCCAGTATAAGAAAAATTCGCTTACTTTACGAATATGGCGCTGGCGATCAGGAATTATCGGGGTATCTCCAGCCGAAAATTTCTGGTTTTCAAGAGCGAGTGGAAAGAAATAGAGACGAACATCCCGGTCAGCAGCCCGGCTTATAATTTCGAGCGAGTGATAACATGCCAATTCGCGCAGCGATTCTCGGTGCTTCCGGCTATACCGGCGCAGAGCTGATACGCCTGCTGCTGGCGCATCCGCAGGTTTCTATTGCGGCGCTGACCGGCGATTCGCAGGCGGGCAGGGGGATCGGTGAGGTCTATCCGCATCTGTGCTTCAAGGGATTGCCGCCGCTGGTCACTATTGAGCAGGTGGATTTTTCTGCGATCGATCTGGTTTTCTGCTGCCTGCCACACGGCACAAGCCAGCCGGTGATTGCCAGACTGCCGAAGCATCTTAAGATCATAGACCTGTCGGCGGATTTCAGGCTGGCCGATCCAGAGGCGTATCAGCAATGGTACAGCCATGCCCATCAGGCTATCGACCTGCAGAAAGAAGCGGTGTACGGGCTGACCGAAATCGCACGCGGCCAAATCAAAAAGGCGCGGCTGGTGGCCAATCCCGGTTGCTACCCGACCTCGGCGGCGCTGCCGCTGATTCCGCTGCTCAAAGCCAGCGTCATCGACGCGAAGGGCATCATCATCGACGCCAAATCCGGCGTCACCGGAGCGGGACGCAGCGTGAAGCAGGCCAATCTTTTCACCGAGATCGACGGCGGCATCAGCGCTTACGGCATCGCCGTACACCGCCATACGCCGGAAATCGAGCAGAGCCTCGGCTGCAACGTTACCTTTACTCCGCATTTGATGCCGATGAACCGCGGCATTCTTTCCACCATCTACGTTCAGCTGGCAGGGAAAAATACTGCCGCCGATCTGCGCGCTGTGCTGCATAAAACCTATGATCATGAATCCTTCGTGCATGTGCTGCCGGAAGGCGCCATGCCGTCCACGCATCAGGTGCGCGGCACCAATGACTGCGTGATGAATGCCTTTGCCAGCCGTATCCCCGGCCAGGCCATCCTGGTCAGTGTCATCGACAACCTGGTCAAAGGCGCGTCGGGCCAGGCCGTGCAGAACATGAACGTCATGTTCGGCTGGCCGGAGACAACGGGCTTGCAGTTGACGGCGGTATTCCCCTAGAATAGAGGCCTATGATCGGCCCCCTGATTTTTCCCTACCAGGGCGAATACGCGCCTGAGAAAGTGTTTCCGCGCATCTCGGAAAAAGCCTTTATTGCACCCGGTGCGGTAGTGGTGGGCGACGTCGAGATCGGCGATGAATGCGGCGTATGGTTCGGCTGCATTATTCGCGCCGATGTCAATATCGTCCGCATCGGCAGCCGTACCAACATCCAGGACGGCACCATTATTCACGTCACGCGCAAAACCGCGCCCACCCTCATCGGCTCCGGGGTGACCATAGGCCATGCGGCGCTATTGCACGGCTGCACGCTGGAGGATGATTCCTTCGTCGGCATGCGGGCCACCATTATGGACGGGGCGGTGGTCGAATCCGGGGCCATGGTGGCGGCCGGGGCGCTGGTGACCCCCGGCAAGCGGGTGCCCAAAGGGCAGCTCTGGGCCGGCAGCCCCGCGCGCTATTTCCGCGATTTAACCGTTGAAGAACAGGAATTTATACCGATTTCGGCCCGCCATTACGCCATCCATGCCGCCGAATACCTAGCACTGAAGCTATAACCTTCATTTTCATAAAACTTTCACATTTCCCGCCCGGTTTTCCTGTAGAATAGGAAAATGACGGCAGTGTGATATGTTAGGCATGAACCTCAACGATGCGACAGTGAATCTTGGCTACCAGGCCAGGCGCGGCGGCATTTACGCCGTGGCCAAGCCACTGCTGCACAGCGTCAGCGATGTCGTCGCCCAGCCGCTGCAGGAGGTTGTCGCCCCTGCCGCCCCGGGGATCATGAAAGGCATCGGCGCTTCCGCCACCATGCTGCCCGGCGCCGGCATGCTGCTGACCATGGGGCTGACGGCAGGGCTGAGCGCCGGCCTCACGCAGATGGATTACAACAAGCGCATCGCTCATTTGCGTGATTCCATTTATGCCAGGGAGCTGAGCAGCAAGCTGGGCAAGCCGGCCGACCAGATCACCGCCGACGATGTCGAGAGCGTCAAGAGCAAGGTCATTTCCGAGCATGTGGGGAAGCTCAAGCGGCAGCGCAATTTCGGCGTGGCGCTTTCCTTTATCGCCAGCATGGCCGGCCTGGCGTTGGTAGGGTTGACGCTCGGGTTCGCCCATGAGCCGATGTGGCATTCCATGGAGGCGCTGGGAGGAGGGCTGCTGCGCGGCGCCGTCGGGCTGATGGCCTATCTCACCGTCAAGCAGCCGATACACTGGGTTGCCGAAAAGACGCTCGGCCTCGAAAAAGAAACGGCGCATGACCGCATCGAAACCCTGAAGCGCAACCACGAAGCCGGAAAGATCATTTCCCCGGAGGAAATCGCCGCTGTGTATACCAAAGTGCATCCCGAACTGGACCACGTCGTTCTTTCCGAATTCGGCGCGCATTTCGACAAGCTCAATCTTGCCGACCGGCAGAAAGCCACCATGCGGCTGGCCGAAATCCTACCGCTGGCGCAGCTGACGCAGGACATCAACAGCGGGAAAGTAAACGTCACCGAACTGGCATTTGCGGTGGAAGGTCAGGCCTCCGGCATCAATAATCACCTCAACCCGCAGCCGCAGAAGCAGGGGTTTGTCCGTGCCGCTCTCAACAAGCTGCGCCGCGTGTCAGGGCGTCCGGAAATAACGCCAGGCATGCAGGCGGCGGAAGCTATCCAGTCGGCGCAGGCCATTGCGCAGCCCATCCTGCAGGAGCAGGGCCGTCCTGCGCATTCTTTCGTCCAGCAGCTGGGGCTGAAGCCGAGAGAGGCCGGCCTGACGCATGTCCAGCAGCTCAGTCAGCCGCCGCTTGCGGCGTCGGGGATTGAAGGACCCTGACCGTGTGGCCGTGACCGAGCGGGCCATGGCCTTTTCCCAGCCCCGGAGCGTTTTCGATAGCCATCCGCACGTAATCCTGCGCCCGCCGCACCGCATCGGCGAGCGTCATGCCCTGCGCCTGCCCGGTGGCGATGGCGGAAGCCAGCGCGCAGCCGGTGCCGTGCGTGTGGCGCGTATGCAGCCGCGGCTGCGTGTAAGTGCGGCTCTGGCCGGAAGCGTCCAGCAGCAGATCGGTAATCATATCGCCTTCCAGATGGCCGCCTTTGATCAGCACCGCTTTACAGCCGAATGCAAGGATACGCTCGGCGGCGCGCTTCATGTCGTCGACGCCCTGAATGCGTATGCCGGATAACTGCTCGGCCTCAGGAATATTGGGAGTGATGACGGCGGCCAGCGGGATCAGCCGTTCCTTCAGAGCGACGATCGCCTCCGGCTCCAGCAGCGCCGCGCCGCCCTTGGCGATCATGACGGGATCGAGGATGAGGGGAATGGAAGGGTAATCAGCAATTACCTCCGCTACCGTTTTGATCACGCCGGCCTTATGCAGCATCCCGGTTTTAAAGGCATCGGCGCCGATATCCTCCAGCACCAGCATCATCTGCTGGCGGATGAAATCCTCCGGCACGTCATGGATGCCGAATACGCCCTGCGTATTCTGTGCGGTGAGCGCCGTGATGGCGGTGGCGGCATAACCGCCGAGGCAGGTGACGGTTTTGATATCTCCCTGAATTCCTGCCCCGCCACCGGAATCGGAGCCGGCGATAATCAGCACCCGGCCTTTGACTTCACCCATTAGCGGCCTTGCGCACCGATTCGCAAAGATGTTCGACGAGCGCGGCGACTTCCTTGTCGTTTTCGCCTTCGGCCATCACCCGGATCAGCGGCTCGGTGCCGGATTCGCGGATGAAGATGCGCCCCTTGCCGTTCAATTTTTTTTCCGCCGAGGCGATGGCCTGCTGCACCTGCGGATGCGCCAGGGGCGACGCACCCTTATAGGAGATGTTGCGCAGCACCTGCGGCAATGGCGTGAACATTTTTCCGCATTCGCTTAAGGGCTGCCCGGCCTGCTGCATGTAGGCCAGCACCTGCAGCGCGGCGATGATGCCGTCGCCGGTGGTGGCGTAATCGCTCAGGATGATATGTCCGGACTGCTCGCCGCCGACATTGAAGCCGTGCCGGCGCATATGCTCCACGACGTAACGGTCGCCGACCTTGGTGCGCTCGAGTTTCAGATCCAGGCCGGCGAGGTAATGCTCCAGTCCGATATTAGACATCTGCGTGGCTACCACGCCGCCGCCGCGCAACGTGCCGGCGCGATGGCAATGGGTGGCGATCATGGCCATCAGCTGGTCTCCGTCGGCGATGTCGCCGCGCTCGTCGCAGATCACCACGCGGTCGGCGTCGCCGTCGAGCGCGATGCCGATATGCGCCTTCTCGCGCCGCACCGTTTCAGAGAGCAGGGCGGGCATGGTGGAACCGCAATCGCGGTTGATGTTGAAGCCATCCGGCTGCACGCCGATGGCGATCACCTCCGCCCCCAGCTCACGTAGGATCAGCGGCGCGATATGGTAAGCGGCGCCGTTGGCGCAGTCGATGACGATCTTCAGGCCCTCCAGCGTCAGCGTTTTAGGGAAGGTGCTCTTGGCGAATTCGATATAGCGGCCCGGCGCGTCGTCCAGCCGTTTGGCGCGGCCGAGATCACCCGGCTTGGCCAGCGCCTCGAAATGGTTTTCCGCCACCAGTTTTTCAATGGAGCGCTCCACATCATCCGAGAGCTTGTAACCATCCGGGCCGAAGAGCTTGATGCCGTTGTCATGATAGGGATTATGGGAGGCGGAGATCATCACGCCCAGATCGGCGCGCATGGAGCGCACCAGCATGGCCACTGCCGGCGTCGGCATGGGACCGACCAGCACAACGTCCATGCCCACGGCGATGAAACCGGCGGTCAGCGCTGGCTCGATCATATAGCCGGAAAGGCGCGTATCCTTGGCGATGACGACGCGGTGGCGATGATCGCCGCGCAGGAACTGCTGGCCCGCCGCCATGCCGACTTTAAGGGCGATATCGGCGGTCATCGGGGCTGTGTTGGCGGTGCCGCGTATGCCGTCGGTTCCGAAGAGCTTTCTAGATGACATGAACGTCCTTTTATATCATTTGGGACTTTAAAAGAAATTATATGGCATCAGGGAGCAATACGCAAATTGAAGCAATAGCTAATCCGCCTCTTCCCCGCTGTCCTCCGGAGCGTAATGCTCGCGGTAGGTGCGCAGCAGCGCTGTGCCGGCCAGCCCGCGCAGGATCTCCATGCACAGCGTCGCGGTGTCGATGGCGCATTCGCTCTTGGAAAAATGATGCTCCGACTGCGGGAATATATCATTAACGATGACCGGCTGCCATTGGCTGCCATCATGCACGTCCAGCTTGAAATACCCGGCATAGCCGGTGCTGCCGTAATCGCCAAGGCGCGGGCCGCTCAGCGCCTCGCAGCGCGGATGCAGCAGCAGGTCGCCCTTGCCCGCGACGGCGATGGCCTCTTCGTCGCCGTATTGCAGGTGGACCTTGCCGGTCAGCGTGATGACCACGCGCTTTTTGGGTGTGCTCTGGTAGCGGATTTTATTGCGCTTCATGGAATCCCGTGCTTACGCACCACCAGCCGGGATGCTTGCCGTGAATCGTTTCGGCGGCCATCCTGGCGCTGGCCTCGCTGGCATAAAGGCCGAAGCAGGTGGCGCCGCTGCCCGACATGCGCGCCAGCAGGCAGCCGGAAGAATTGCGGATCGCTGCCAGCACGTCGTTGATCGCGGGCATCAGCGCGGCGGCGGCGGGCGTCAGGGCGTTCTGGCGAAGCTGGATCAGCATGGCCAGGTCGTCCAACGAATCGATAGCTTCCGGCGCGTCGGAAGCGGCGGCGAAAACGCCGGAAAAGCGCCCGAATACGTCTGCCGTCGCCAGTGGCAGGCCGGGATTGACCAGCACCGCCCATGCCTCGGCGTGCATGGGCACCGGCGTAACCTCGTCGCCGGTGCCCTGCAGCCATAATGGCTGCGAGAGCAGGCAGGCCGGCACGTCGCTACCCAGGGTGAGAGCCAGCCTGTGCAGGTCTTCATTATCGATGGCGATATTCCATAATGCCCTGAGGCCGCGCAGGGCCGCTGCCGCATCGGCCGAGCCGCCCCCCAGCCCGGCGGCGATGGGGATATGCTTGGAAAGCACGATCTGCGCACCGTCTTTTACCCCCGCCTCGGCCCGCAGCAGCTCCGCCGCCTGCATGACCAGGTTCTGCCCGCTATCCTGAAGCGGCGCGGAAAACGGCCCTTCGACGGTGAGCGAGATGTCATCCGCCGGGCGGATCTCCAGCGTATCGCCGAAATCGGTGAAGGCTACCAGGCTTTCCAGCAGATGGTAATTATCCGGGCGCCTGCCGGTGACCTGCAGGAAAAGATTGAGCTTCGCCGGGGCAGCGATACGCAGGGGATCGCTCATTTATGGCGTGGCGTCCGTGCTGATGGACGGCTTGCTCTCGGCCACCGGCGTCACCGTATTGGCCAGCCGGATCGGCGGCAGGCCATCCTTGAGCTTTTTCTGGATATCCCCGGCCAGGCGGGTTTCCGGCGAGGAATTCAGCGAACGCTCCCA
This sequence comes from Pseudomonadota bacterium, assembly GCA_028873275.1. Classification (GTDB taxonomy): domain Bacteria; phylum Pseudomonadota; class Alphaproteobacteria; order Rickettsiales; family SXRF01; genus JABDCD01. The sequence goes on along the minus strand of JAGWLJ010000001.1, from coordinate 23,908 downwards.
CTGGTAGCGCGCCTCGGTCTTATGCCCCAGCCGCCAGTACACATCGCCCAGATGGTCGTTGACCGTGGGGTCGCCGGGCAGCAGGTCGACTGCTTTTTCGATATATTGCGCCGCTTCCTCGTAATTGCCCGAGAGATACAGCGACCAGCCCATGCTGTCGGCGATCTGTGCGTCATCGGGACGCTGGCGGAAGGCTTTCTCCAGCATGGCGCGGGCCTCGGAGACCGATTCGCCGCGCTCCAGCCAGCCATAGGCCAGGTAGTTCAGCACATCCGGCTCGTCGGGCTGCAGGGCCAGCGCCTGCCGGAGATCCTTCTCAGCTTCCTGCCATTTGCCTATGCGTTCATAGCAGGCGCCGCGCGCGAACAGCAGCGGCCATTGATTGCTCTTCAGCTCGGGGATGCGGCTGATGGCCTGGGTATAGCTGTCAACGGCATCGCCATAGCGGCCATGCACGCGCAGCAGGTCGCCCCGGGTGATCAGGGCGTCGGCGTCAGCGGGAAAACGCTGCGCCATGCGGTCAAGCCGCTCCAGCGCGTCACTCAGTTTTCCCGAGCGGTCTTCGTTGACGGCGATGTGCATCTGCGCCTTGCGGTACAACGGGCTCTGCTCAGCAATCTTGCCATAGATATCATTGGCCCGGGCATAATCCTGCTGATCGGCGAACGAATCGGCCAGGGCCATCTGCGCTTCCGGGAAATCCGGGCGCAGGAAAAGCGCCAGCTGCAGGTAGATGGCGGCGTCGTTGCTCATGCCGCTGCCCAGCATGATGCCGCCCATGGAGAACAGCACCTCGGATACCCCGTCCTGCACGGTGGCGATGATGGCGGTGTCGGTATGCTCATCGCTGCCGGGATGGGAGTCGCGGTAGGCTTCGACGATGGGGGTCAAAGCGGCCGGATGACCGTTCTTTTCATAAAACGCCAGCAGCATGCGCATGACGCGCATCGAGGGAGAACGCGGGTCTTCGACGGCGTTTTTGAAATCCTGCGCGGCGGCGTCCGTGAAGCCGGCGGCGGCGTTGACCAGCGCCAGGTGATAGTAAGCCAGCGGCCTTGCATGGCCGACATCGGCGCTCAGGCCCTCCACGGTCAGCGGCTTGTCGAGCTTGTGGCGGCCGAAATCCAGCCAGGCCGAGACCAGCGGCAGCCACAGCTGCGCCGAGCCGCCCTGCGTGGCATCGAGGATTTTCGCCGCGTCTTCCGGCTGATTATTCTTTATGGAACGCAGCGCCAGCACCAGCCCGGAAAGCGGATCTTTGGCATTGAGCTTGCGAATTTCTTCCGCCATTACCGTTGCTTCGTTGATATGGCCCTCAAGCAGCAGCATGCCTTCCAGCTCGCCCGCGACCATGGTGTTACCCGGCTGCTCTTTCAGCACCTGCTGGAGGCGGCGGATGGCGCTGTCCATATCGCCATTGTCGCGGGCGAACTGGCCGGACAGGTAATCGCCCGCGCTGATCTGACCGTCGGCCTGAGCCGGGAAAGGGGCGGCGGCAAGCAGGGCAGCGGTCGCCCACAGCCATAATTTCTGGTGGATTTTCATGGAATTGGGGTATACTGCCTTGAGAAGGGTCACTGAAACGCTCATTTTATAAGGAATTGAACACTTACGCCTTGATTTTTTACGGCTCTCTTATATTAATGGAAATTCCTCTAATGTTGAAACGATTTTTCAATTCGGTAGCGAACTATGAGCAGCAAAAATAATCCGGAAGCCCGCGGCAAAGTCACGGAGTTACGTAAATACAATGGGAAAACCGTCAAGCCGGTGCTTTTCATCATGCGCGGCGTGGGACGTTATATCGCTGCCGCCTTCGAGGACGGCAACCTGGTCATCGACAAGAACACGAAGCTGCCGATCGCCTACAAGAACATCTGACGCCGGATGACGGACGTCATCCTCACCGGCTTGCCGCGTTCCGGGGCAACGGTGGTTTCGGCATTAATCGACCATCTTCCGCAATCCGTCTGCCTCAACAGTCCTGACTGGCATCTGGAAAATGCGCGCCGCATGTCCAGCCGGCTCGCGTTTTGCAAATGGCTGGTCGGCGATTTCTTCTGGCAGCGCCTGCAGCTGATGCGCGGCGAATTCATCCCCGATTGGCGCGCCGAAGACGGCGTTCCGCTGCTCGACGGCATGCATGATCCCCGTCAGGCAAAGGATGATGTCACCAACGAACCGCTTCCCATCAGCTTTACGCGACCTGGCCTCAGGGAAGGATTCATTCTCGCCATGAAGCACCACACGCTCTACACGGCATTGCTGCCGATGCTGGTGCGGTTTAATCATTTCAGAATTATAGCCGTTATCCGTAATCCGCTGGATGTGGTGGCATCATGGCAGGCGATGGAAAAGCCGCCGCTCAGAAGGGGTAATCCGCACGGCATCGCCCGCTTCTGGCCGGAAGCGTTGACGGTGATGGATGCTGAAACCAATGAGACCGACAAATTTGTTCAGTTGTATGACTTATATCTCCAGCGCTATTACGAAAGCCGCGAGCATATCGATATCCTGCGCTATGAGGACGTAGTGCGCGACCCCGGCATGGTTGGCCGGTTATTTGGCCGGCAGCGCGTGCCAAAATCCGCCAAGCTGATAGAGCCGCGCAACCGCATGCACTCGCAGAAAAACGTTGAACGCATCCGCGCCAGCCTCAAGAAATACGGTATATTCACGCGGGAGTATTACGCCGATGCGTAAAAGCTACATCCCCGAGTAATTCGGGCCGCCGCCGCCTTCGGGCGTGGTCCAGACGATGTTCTGCGTCGGGTCCTTGATGTCGCAGGTCTTGCAGTGCACGCAGTTGGGGGCGTTGATCTGCAGCCTTGGGCTGTTCGCCTCGCGCACGATCTCATATACACCCGCCGGGCAATAGCGCTGCTCCGGCGCGTCGTATTGCGGCAGGTTGATCTCCACCGGCACCTCCGGATTCTTGAGCTTCAGGTGGCAGGGCTGGTCTTCCTCGTGGTTGGTGGCGGAGAGAAAAACCGATGACATGCGGTCGAAGGTCAGCTTGCCGTCGGGCCTGGAATAGCTGATTTTCGGGCTTTGCGAAGTCTTACGCAGCTGAAGATGGTCGGCATGGTTCCTGAATGTCCACGGCGCGCGGCCGCGAAAAAGAAAAGTGTCGACGGCGGCATAGAGCAGGCCGGGGATAAGCCCTTTGTGGAAGGCAGGGCGGATGTTGCGGACTTTATACAGCTCGTCGTGAATCCAGCTGGATTTGAGTTTTTCGGGATAGGATTCGAGCGCTGAGGCGGCGATGGCCTCCGCCGCCAGCATGCCCGATTTCATGGCGTTGTGGCTGCCCTTGACCTTGGGCACGTTGACGAAGCCTGCCGCGCAGCCGATCAGCGCGCCGCCGGGGAACGTCAGCTTCGGGATGGACTGGAAGCCGCCCTCGTTGATGGCGCGCGCGCCGTAGCAGATGCGCTTGCCATCCTCGAAATACGGGGCGATGGCCGGGTGCGTCTTGAAGCGCTGGAATTCCATGAACGGGTCGAGATGCGGGTTCTCGTAATCCAGTCCGATCACGAAGCCGACGGCGATCTGGCTGGCGGCGTTGTGATAGAGGAATGAACCGCCATAGGTTTTGCTGTCCAGCGGCCAGCCAAAGCTGTGGATGACCAGCCCGGGCTTATGTTTTGCCGGGTCGATTTCCCATAACTCCTTGATGCCGATGCCGTAGGTCTGCGGGCTTACGCCGTCGCGCAGCCCAAATTCCTTCATCAGGCGTTCGGACAGCGAGCCGCGGCATCCCTCGGCGAATAAGGTATATTTGCCTTTGACGGCGATGCCCGGCTGATAGCCGGGTTTTTCATGGCCGTCTTTGGCGCGGCCGAACTCGCCGGTGATGACGCCGGCGACGCGGCCGTTTTCTATCAGCAGGTCGGCGGCGGGGAAGCCGGGGAATATCTGCACGCCGATGCTTTCGGCCTCCTGGCCCAGCCAGCGGCAGAGATTGCCCAGGCTGATGATGTAATTGCCGTGATTCTTCATCTGCGGCGGCGTCGGCAGGCGCAGCGCATGCTTTTTCGTCAGCAGCAGAAAGCGGTCCTCGGTGACGGCCTGCGTCACCGGCGCGCCTTTTTCCTTCCAGTCGGGAATCAGCTCGCTGAGCGCACGCGGTTCCAGCACCGCGCCGGAGAGAATATGCGCGCCGACCTCCGAGCCTTTTTCCAGAATGCAGACGCTGATATCCTGCGATAATTGCCTGAGCCGGATCGCCGCCGCCAGCCCGGCTGGCCCGGCCCCGACGATGACGACGTCATATTCCATGGCTTCGGTCATGCCGAGGGGCTTTGCAGGATATCCACGTTAAAACACCGCTGGTAATACTCGGCGATAATTGGCCGCTCGGCCTCGTCGCATTTGTTGAAGAAGGTTAGCTTGAAGGCGGTGGTAACATCGCCGAAGATTCCGGCATTCTCCGCCCAGTTGAGGACGGTGCGCGGCGACATGACGGTGGAGATGTCCCCGTTCATGAAACCCTCGCGGGTGAGATTCGCCATGGCGATCATGCTTTGCAGCTTGTCCTTCTCCCTGGCCATCTCCTTGACCTTGGCCATGATGATTTTCAGCTCTTCCGCCGGCGGCAGGTAATTCAGGTTGGCGACGATGTTCCAGCGGTCCATCTGCCCCTGGTTGATGGGCTGCGTGCCATGATAGAGCCCGGTCGAATCGCCCAGCCCCACCGTGTTCGAGGTGGCGAACAGGCGGAAATACGGGTGAGGGGTGATAACGCGGTTCTGGTCGAGCAGAGTAAATTTTCCATGCGCCTCCAGCACGCGCTGGATGACGAACATGACGTCCGGGCGGCCGGCATCGTATTCGTCGAAGACCAGCGCCATCGGGCGGGAAAGCGCCCAGGGCAGGATGCCCTCCTGGAACTGCGTCACCTGCTTGCCGTCCTGCAGTTTGATGACATCGCGGCCCACCAGGTCGGTGCGGCTGATATGGCTGTCGAGGTTGACGCGCACCATCGGCCAGTTGAGACGCGCCGCCACCTGCTCGATATGCGTCGACTTGCCGGTGCCGTGATAGCCCTGCACGATGACGCGGCGGTTATGCACGAAACCGGCAAGAATGGCGCGCGTCGCCTCCGGCTCGAAATGATAGTCGGGGTCGATCTCCGGCACATGCTCGTCGCGCGCGGAGAAGGCGGGAAGCTGCCCCGGCCATTTGAAGCCGAACAGTTTTTCGGCGGATACGAGTTTGTCGGGGGCGTCCAGAGCGCTGCCTGCGATGGCGGGTTTGATCATTGGCTGAGGGCTCTGGCGTTTTCCAGGTCGTTGATGTCGGCCGGGGTTTTGACGCGGCCGAGATGCCTCTGCTGGCGCTCCATGCAGCCCTGGTAGGCATGGCTGTTGGGATTGCCATCGGCGATCGGCAGGCAATAGGCGGCGATGTCCTGCGTTGTCCACACGGCCGATGCTGCTTTGGCGGCGGGCGGTTTCGCCGGAGCCTGTGGCTTGGGGGCAGGATTATCCGCCAGCGCCGCTGTGTTGCCGGTCATCAGCATGAGCGCTGCCAGTGCGATTCGTGCATGTGAAATCATAAGGTCTCCTGTGGTTTGATATAGGTGAATACGCTCAGGCAGGCAACGCTTCTTTGCCGTGCGCCAGCAGGTGCTGGTAGGCGGCGGTGATTTTCTTGAAGCGTTCCTCCGATTGCGGATCGCCGCGGTTGGCATCCGGGTGATGCTTGCGGGCCAGCGCGCGATATTTCGTTTTGAGCTGCTGCAGCGTATAGGGATATTCCATGTCCAGCGCCGCCAGCGACTTGCGCAGCTTGGGCGGCAGCGAAGGCCTGGCTTTCGGCTTCGGGGCATCGGGATGGAGGAACTCATAAAGCGCATCCTGCAATTGCCAGGAATGGCGGATGCGCTGCTCGCGGCTCCAGGTGGGACGGTGGCCGTGCACGGCATCGCGCCGGAACAGGTCAATCTGCTCGGCATCCATGCCGGCGAAGAAATCCCATTTCTGGTTGTGCTCGCGGATGTGATCAAGGCAGAACCAGTGGTAATCCTGCAGGCTGTCGCGCGACAGCGGCGCTTTGTAGGCGCCGCGCTCGGCGCATCCCTCGGCATGGCAAAGCGGCGCCGTCTCAGGCGGGATGTGCGGGGCGTAATCGTTTTTTCTTTTATTGGCCATGGGCGGTGCTAGGATATTCGTATGAATCGCAGTGAACGCATTCGATTTATTTTAACCGAAAATCTTCATCCGGGCCATCTCGAAGTACGCGATGAATCCCATAAGCATATCGGCCATCCGGGCGCGCGGCCGGGGGGCGAAACCCATTATGAAATCATTATAAAATCACGAGGTTTCAACGGAATGAGCCGCGTCGAGCGTCACCAGGCCGTCTATAAGCTATTGGCCGATGAACTTAAAACCGGCCTGCACGCCGTGAGAATTCAGGCGGACAGCGAAGGCTAGGCTTCCGCCAGTTCCTTTTTAGCAGCCTTGGCGGGAGCTTCTTCATCCTTGTCTTTCACCAGTGCCAGCACTTCCTTAATAAGGGTCTTGACTTCCTGCGCGGCGGGGCTGGTGGGCTCCAGCTCGGTGGCGGTGCGGCCTTCGAGGAGGGAGGAGGCGAAGAGCACCCGGCTGCCCAGCGTGGCATCGGCCAGGTCGGTCAGCTCGGCGGCGATGGTCTGCGCGAGCCGCGAGCTGGCAGGGACGCGGTTGAGCACGACCTTGACCGGAATTTTCTCAGCCTTGGCGAGATCGAGTGTGGCCTTGGTGGCCCACACGTCGGTGGGGCTGGGCTGCACGGGCACGAGGATAAGATCGGCGGCGCGGATGGCGGTGCGCGCCTCGGTTTCGGTATGCGGCGGGCTGTCGATGACGATGAAATCGCATTGCTTGCGTAGGCGCGACACCTCGCTGCCGATGCGCCAGCCGGAGAGGGCGCTGAAAACCAGCCCGGTATAGCCTTCGCCGAGCTTTTCCTCTCGGATGCGGTGCCAGTGGGTGAGGCTTCCCTGCGGGTCGATGTCGATGATGGCAACGCGGTTGCCTTTCTGCGCCAGCGCCACGGCCAGATGCGCCGCCAGCGTGGTTTTCCCGGCGCCGCCTTTTTGCTGTGCAATGGTGATCACTTTTGCCATACTTGCCTCCGCTGAAACATGCGATAAGGCGAACTTAAACCAAGTGAATCCTTTTCACAACTATATTTGGTAGCAGAACAGTTTTTGATGACTATTAGTGCGGATATTGAGAAGGCGGCGGATTTTCTTAAAGAGGGAAAGCTGGTGGCGTTTCCCACCGAAACCGTCTACGGGCTGGGCGGCAATGCCCTCTCCGACGCGGCGGTGGCGGCGATTTACGCGGCTAAGGAACGCCCGCAATTCAATCCGCTGATTGTGCACGTGTCGTCGCTGGAAGAAGCAAAAAAATATGCGGAGTTCAATGACCATGCACTGGCACTCGCAAAAAAATTCTGGCCGGGGCCGCTGACGCTGGTGCTGCCGCGGCGGAAGGATTGCATGCTCTCGCTGCTGGTCAGCGCCGGCATGGATACGGTGGCGATACGCATGCCTGCCCATCCCGTCGCACAGAAATTACTGGCTGCCGCGCAGCTGCCCATCGCCGCGCCCAGCGCTAACCGCTCCGGCCGCATCAGCCCGACCGAGGCCGCGCATGTGCGTGAAGAATTAAGCGGTCGAGTCGCGATGATTCTTGATGGCGGCCCGTGCGAAGTGGGCATTGAATCGACCATTGTCGATTGCACAGGCGATACGCCGGAGATTCTCCGCCCGGGAGGCCTTGTCATCCCCGCAAAGGCGGGGATCCATTCGCAAAGTGATTTTTGCCTTCGCGAAAATGGCGGTATAAAAGCTCCCGGCATGCTGGCCAGCCACTACGCGCCGTCGAAGCCGCTGCGGCTCCATGCCACAGAAGCGAAGCCGGGAGAAGCGTTGCTGGCGTTCGGCGCGAATGTTCCGAAGGCGGCGATGGTGGAGAATCTCAGCTTGCGCGGCGACCTTCAGGAAGCTGCGGCAAATCTTTTCCGCATGCTGCGCCGGCTGGATGCCAGCGCGGCGATCTCCATCGCTGCCATGCCGGTGCCGGAGGAGGGATTGGGAATTGCCATTAATGACCGGCTGAAAAGGGCGGCGGCGCCACGCCACTAAAGCGCTTCCGCCAAGCTTCTCACAAATCCGGTTGCCGCTTTCACGACGGCATCTTTTCCTTTGGCTTTGCTGATGACATCGACCAATGCCGAGCCCACTACCACCGCATCGGCGTGCTCAGCCGCCTGCTTTGCCTGTTCCGGTGTTTTGATGCCGAATCCGGCGGCGACAGGAAGCGCGGTGAACCGGCGCAGGTGGGCGATTTTCTTTTTCAATGTTTCCTGATCGGCCGATTTGGCGCCAGTGATACCGGTGACGGAGATATAATAGACAAAACCGCTGGCGGAGGCGGTGAGCAGCTTGAGGCGCGCATCATCACTGGTGGGAGCGATCAGGCGGATCAGCCTGATTCCGCTTTCATCAAGATACGGGCGGATTTCGTGTTCTTCCTCCGGTGGGAGGTCGACCAGGATCAGACCGTCGACACCGGCGCTGGCGGCGTCTTTGCAGAATGTCTCATTGCCGTAACGGTAGACCGGATTGAAATAGCCCATCAGGATGATCGGCGTGTCATTGTTCTTTTTGCGGAAATTGCGCACTAGTTCCAGAATGCCGCTCACGGTAGCGCCGGCGTCCAGCGCGCGTTTTCCCGCGGCCTGGATCACCGGCCCGTCGGCCATGGGATCGGAAAACGGCATGCCGATTTCGATCAGGCCGGCGCCCGCCGCCGGCAATGCTTCCAGCAGCGCCGCGGTGGTTTCGGCATCAGGATCGTAACTCATGATGAAAGGAATCAGCGCGGCGCTTTTTTCCGCGCGCAGGCAGGCGAAGGTTTTTTCGATGCGGTCACTCACAGCTTTACCCCCAGCGCCTTGGCCACGGTGAAAATATCCTTATCCCCACGGCCACAGACATTGACCACCAGCAGGTGATCCTTGGGCAACTTCGGTGCGATTTTCATGACATGCGCCAGCGCATGCGACGGCTCCAGCGCCGGAATGATGCCTTCGAGCTTGGAAACGGTCTGGAAAGCGTTCAGCGCTTCGTCGTCGGTAATGGAGGCGTATTCGACGCGGCCGGTGTCGTGCAGCCAGGAATGCTCGGGGCCGACGCCGGGATAATCGAGGCCGGCGGAGATGGAGTGGGCATCGAGGATCTGGCCATCTTCGTCCTGCAGCAGGTAGGTGCGACTGCCGTGCAGCACGCCGGGCTGGCCCCGGCTGATCGAGGCGGCATGCTGGCCGGAATCCAGCCCGTGCCCCGCCGCCTCGACGCCGATCATCGCGACATCGGGATCATTGAGGAAGGGATGAAACAGACCGATGGCATTGCTGCCGCCGCCGATGGCGGCCACCAGCGTGTCGGGCAGGCGGCCTTCCGCTGCTTGCATCTGCTCACGCACTTCCCGGCCGATGACTGACTGAAAATCGCGTACCATGGCCGGGTAGGGATGCGGCCCGGCGGCAGTACCGATCAGGTAAAACGTGGTATCGACATTGGTCACCCAGTCGCGCAGGGCCTCGTTCATGGCGTCCTTGAGGGTTTTCGAACCGCTCTGCACCGGCACCACTTCGGCGCCCAATAGCTTCATGCGGAAGACATTAGGCGCCTGCCGCTCGATATCTTTGGCGCCCATGTACACCACGCATTGCAGCCCGAACAACGCGCAGACCGTAGCCGTGGCGACGCCGTGCTGGCCGGCGCCGGTCTCGGCGATGATGCGTTTTTTGCCCAGGCGTTTGGCCAGGAGTCCCTGCCCGATGCAGTTGTTGATCTTGTGCGCGCCGGTATGGTTCAACTCGTCGCGCTTGAAATAGATTTTTGCGCCGCCGAGATGCGCGCTCAGCCGCTCGGCAAACCAGAGCGGGCTGGGGCGCCCGATGTAATGGGTGAAATAATAGTCGAGCTCGCGCTGGAATTCGTGGTCACCCTTTGCCTGCTCATAGGCCTTCTCGACTTCGAGGATCAGCGGCATCAGCGTTTCGGCGACGTAGCGCCCGCCGTAAATGCCGAAATGCCCATGCGCGTCCGGGCCGGAAAGATTAGGCTTCATATCGTGCCGCTGTGATGAAGGATGCAATCAACGCCGCGTCTTTTACACCGGGAGCCGATTCAACGCCAGAGGAGACATCGACCATTTCAGCGCCGCTGATGCGTATGGCTTCCCGCACATTGCCGGGATGGAGTCCCCCGGAGAGGAACCACGGCAGCGGGAATGATTTGCCACCGAGCAGTGACCAGTCAAAGGACAACGCATTGCCGCCGGGGAGCTTGCTGGGCGAGGGGGCCTTGGCGTCGAACAACAGCATATCGGCGTAATCGTAGAATGGCTGCGCGGCGGTGATGTCCCCGGCGTGATGGACAGGGATGGCTTTGATCAGCTTCAGGCCGGGAAAATTCTTACGTATCTCGCGCAGGCGCTGCGGCGTTTCCCTGCCATGCAGCTGAAGGTAATCGGGCCTGAGAGTGACCTGAACCAGCGCCAGCAGCGCATCCTCAGGATCGACCAGCACGGAGACGCTTTTGATCGAGTGCGGCAACAGTGACTTCAGCGCAGCGGCGCGCTCAAGAGGCATATGCCGCGGTGAAGCAGGAAAATAAACGAAGCCAGCATAATGAGCGCCGGCAGTGACGGCGGCGCTAACGGCCTCTTCGCTGTTCAGCCCGCAGATTTTGACCGAAATCATGCCGGTTTTTCCAGGGCGGGAGGAGGAACCGCCTGCGCCGATTGCTCCATGCGCAGCATTTTTACCTCGTTCTCAAGCGCCTGAACGCGCTGCCGCTCGGCCCTGAACCGCTGCCGGCTTTGCCACAGCTTCATCGCGTTCACCAGCCAGCCGGTAATCGCCCCCAGCGCGAAGCACAATGTCGCCAGCAGGAAGCCTGGCGTTTCCATGACGTAAGGGAAGGGAAAAAAGCTGATCCTGACGGGCTGGCGATTCGCCGTGGCGAATACGGTAAATCCCGCAATGACGGCGATGATGAAAAACCACTTGATGAATTTCATCATAGGTACCGTAGGCTCTGGATTCCCGCCTGCGCGGGAAAGATAATGATCAGTGCGTCATCACCGGAGGCTTGTTGATGCGCTCGCGCAATTCCTTGCCGGTGCGGAAATAAATGGCGCAGCGCTCGCCGATAAATACTTCCTGGCCGTTCTTGGGATTGCGGGCCTTGCGCGCCTCGCGCTTGCGGATGGAGAACGCGCCGAAGCCGCGCAGTTCCACGCGGCCGCCGTCAACAAGGGTCTGCGAAATATTATCGAAAATGGTGGAAACCATCGCCTCGATATCGCGCTGATAAAGGTGAGGATATTTCTTGGCGAGGCGGAGAATCAGTTCGGATTTTGTCATAACAGGCCCTTGAGATTGAATGATTAATGGAGGTCAGGATGCCACACGGCAACCAGCCCGTCAAGCATTACGCTGCGGCTTTTTTGAAAAAAGATGCCGGCGAAATCCTGCGTCAGCTGATCGAGGAGGCTGGTTTCTTTTTCCGGCTGAACGTCCTTGATATCCAGGCCTTCGCGAACATGTTTGGCGCTCACCAGCCATTGCATGGCTTCGTCTTCACCGCCAATGGCATCGACCAGCTTGTCGGCAACGGCGCGGGTGCCGCTGTAGACGCGGCCGTCGGCCAGCGCCACCACCTTGTCATGCGGGAGGCCGCGGCGCGCCGCCACGATGGCGACGAAATGATCGTAGAAATCCATGATGACGTCGTGCAGCACTTCTTTGGCTTCCGGCGTCGCTTTCTCGAAGGGCGAGGGTGAGCCCTTCAGCGGCGAGGATTTGATGATAATCGGAGTGACGCCGATTTTGGCGGCGAGATCGGTGACTTCCGCCGCTTCGATCAGCACGCCGATCGAGCCGGTGATGGTGCCTTCGCGAGCATAGATGCGGTCGGCCCCCAGCGCTACCATATAACCCGCCGAAGCGGCAATGGAGCGCATCACCGCCACGACCGGCTTTTTCTGCGCCAGCTGGCGCAGGCGCAGATATACTTCCTCGCCGCCGACGGCGCTGCCGCCCGGCGTATCGAGCGAGACGATGACCGCCTTGATCTTATGATTGTCGCCGATGTCGTCGAGCATATCGTAGATTTTCTGGTCGTCATCGATGATGCCGTCGAAGGAGATGCGGGCGACGTAATCTTTCTCGATAGGGGAATGAGAAGAATAACGTTCAGTGAAGGCAATAATCGCGATGACGGCGAACAGGATCGCCAGTACCCGCCATTTGGTGATCTGGCTTTTGAGGTAGAGGCGATCCAGCAGCGTGTCAGCGTTGAGGGCCATAAGCGGGGGTGAGTGTGAGTGCGGGTGTCAGTGTTTTTTACACTTACACCGCACCCGCACTCGCACTGTTATCCTTTCTTCTTCTTCGATTTGCCTTCCGCTTTCGCTTCATCCAGCGCAGCGCCGAGGATGTCGCCAAGCGAAGCGCCGCTGTCGGTCGAGCCGTATTCAGCGATGGCTTTCTTGTGCTCGTCGGCTTCCAGCGCCTTGATCGAAACGGCGACCTTGCGCGTGGCCTTGTCCACGGACGTCACCTTGACGTCGATGCGGTCGCCGACGGCGAAACGGTCGGTGCGCTGGTCCTGGCGCTCGCGGGCGAGGTCGGACTTCTTGATGAAGCTGGTGATGTTGTCGGTCACCTTGACGGTAATGCCGTCGCCCTGCACTTCGCTGACGGTGCAGGTGATGGTCGAGCCTTTCTGGATGCCGCTGAACTCGTCCTCGAACGGATCATTCTCCAGCTGCTTGACGCCCAGGCTGATGCGCTCCTTCTCGGGATCGACCGAGAGGATTTTCGCCTTGATGCGCTCGCCTTTCTTGTACTTCTTGATGGCGGCGTCGCCCGGTTCGCTCCAGCTCAGATCCGAATGATGGACCAGACCATCGATATCGCCTTCGAGGCCGACGAACAGGCCGAAATCGGTGATGTTGCGGATCTCGCCCTCGATAATGTCGCCGGGATTGACCTTGGCGGCGTACTGCGCCCAGGGGTTTTCCTCACACTGTTTCATGCCGAGGCTGATACGGTGCTTGGAAGCATCGATATCGAGCACGACCACATTCACTTCCTGGCTGACCGAGACCAGCTTGGAAGGATGGGCGCTCTTTTTGACCCAGGAAATTTCCGATACGTGCACGAGGCCTTCGATGCCCGGTTCCAGCTCAACAAACGCGCCGTAATCGGTGATGTTGGTGATCTTGCCGCGCAGCTTGGTGCCGACCGGATATTTTTCCTGCGCTTCCTGCCAGGGGTTCTGCTCGAGCTGCTTCATGCCGAGCGACACGCGCTTGGTGGCGGGATCGAACTTGGTGACCATGACCTTGACGGTCTGGCCCAGATGCAGCACCTCGGACGGATGGCTGATGCGGCGCCAGGAAATATCGGTGACGTGCAGCAGGCCGTCGATGCCGCCCATGTCGATGAAGGCGCCGTAATCGGTGATGTTCTTGACCATGCCTTCCAGTATCTGCCCTTCGGAAATCTTGCCGAGCAGCTGCTCGCGCTGTTCCATGCGCGATTCTTCGAGCACGGCGCGGCGGGAGACGACGATGTTGCCGCGCTTCCTGTCCATCTTCAGGATCTGGAACGGCTGCGGAATGTGCATCAGCGGGCCGACATCGCGAATCGGGCGGATATCGACCTGGCTGCCGGGCAGGAAGGCCACGGCGCCCTGGATATCGACGGTAAAGCCGCCCTTGACGCGGCCGAAGATGACGCCTTCGACGCGCTCGGCATTGGTGCAGGCTTTTTCCAGTTTCACCCAGGCTTCTTCACGCAATGCTTTCTCGCGCGAGAGCACGGTCTCGCCATTCTTGTTCTCGATTTTTTCAAGGTAGACTTCCACCTCATCGCCGGCGCGCAGTTCCGGCGTGGTGCCGTTTACCGCGAATTCGCGCAGGGGAACGCGGCCATCCGACTTGAGTCCGACATCGACGATGGCGACATCCTTCTCGATGCCGACGACGATGCCTTTAACGACGGTGCCTTCATTCTTGCCGGAGGTTTTCAGCGATTCTTCGAAGAGTTTTCCAAAATCTTCCACGGGGGCGTGAGCGTAATCGGAGTGGGTTTTGGCGTTGGCGGTTTGGGGAGACATAGATCTGATTATCCTGAAGTACTGCATGCCATCGGGGCCTGGCCGCACGATGACGCTAAGACTTACGGTTGTGGAGACATCGGCAAGGCTGCTCCGGGTTAAAATAAAAGGGATGTTGCCGCCATCCCACGATAGGGAGGTTATATCTAACGATAAAATCTCAAAAATCAAGAGATAATTAGAAAGAATTTTCTGGTAAAAACTGGATTTGGTGTTGCCTCGAATACTGCCACAGCGCTTTATCAACGGTTCTTACTGAAACATTGGCGTCTTTGGCGATTTTGCGGCATGCGCTAATATAAAACGACCATAATTCAAACGTATATTTGATATGCGCTGGCTCAATTGCCCATAACGACCAAAGGGTTCGAAAATCGATGATAGGATAAGTATCGTCATAACCAACATGCAGTAGCGCCGACGCAACCGGGTAATGCACGCCCTGCAATAATGTCAGCACCTCTATTCTGAATTTCTCACCGGATCGTTTATTAAATGAGGCGCGGGTTATGTCTCTGACAAAATCATCATCGTTTTTTTGATAGTTTCTGCTTTGCCGGCGGGTTTTCCACATACCGATTAGTTCCAGATCATCATAAGTCAGAAAGCCTTTTGTTTTAAACTTAGGGGGTTCCGGATAATCGTAGGAAGCGGCGTATTGCTCTATATCTCTTTTTTTAAAAGGCCTGTGCGGCTGCTTATAAAAACTCATTTGAAGGTTCCTGTTTTCATCCATGTCACCAAAGGCAGCCACAATTCCTGCTTTGCCTGGCCGCCGACGATCATGCCGACATGGCCGCCGCCGGGATGAATGACATGGGCTTTCGGCGTGGCTTTTGCCAGGGCTGCGGCACAGCCTTGCGGGACGATGCGGTCGTTCTGCGGGATAGCGATGAAAGTGGGCATTTTCAGCACTGCCGGATCAATTTTTTTGCCCGCGACCTGCCACTTGCCGCCGGCCAGCTCGTTATTCTGCGCCCAGCCGATCAGGCAGTCTCTGGCAGCCTGAGCGGTCATCGGCACGCCGTCATTGACCCAGCGCTCCAGCGCCACGAATTCCTGTGCCTCCCGGCTTTCCGGCTTCAACTGGGCGAAGCGGCGGAATTTCTTTTCGAACACCCAGGGATCGGCCATGTAGAACAGGGATTGCAGGACATCGGCCGGAATATGCTTTTCCGATGCAATCAGCGATTCCACCATGGGGAGCCAGGACTTATCGAGAATAAAGGAGGAGAATTCACGGCAATGGAAATCCCATGGCGTCGCCAGCAGCGCCAGCGCCGCGACTTGTTTTTGCCGCAGCTGCGTCGCCGCCAGCGCCAGGTTGCCTCCCATGCAATATCCGGCAAGCGTAATGCGCCCGGCGCTGCGGGCGAGAAAATCGATGGCGGGAAGCAGTATTTCGGTAACATAGTCGTCGCAGCCGAAATCCTTCTCATATTCTCCCGGTGCGCCCCAGTCCAGCACCAGCGGGTATATTCCATGCCGGGCCATGAAGCGCAGGAGGCTGCGTTCTTTATCCAGATCAAGGATATAATAGCGATTGATGAGAGATGGGATGAAGAGAGTGACGGGCTGATGAGCGGCAGCGGTTACCTCGTAATCCAGCAATCGCGCATTGCCGCGCTGCCAGATGCAGGGTGGCTCTTTCAGGTCGCGTTTATAAGGAGTCTCGTAATAGCGCAGGATGCCGGAAAGCAGGTCATGCGCGCGGCTTTTTGCCTCGCCGGCGAGGGCCTGCCGCAGGGCGGCGTGGCTTTCGGGGCTGTAATTGCTGCTCGAGGCTGGCCAGCCGTTTTTCGCAGAGGCCCAGGCGAAAGGCGAGCTCAGCCAGCAGCCGAGGCTCAGCGCCAGATGCATCGGCAGCAGCGGCAGGGGCGGGCTTGGCGGAGGTTTCATGAATCGGGGCCTGCATGGATTGCAACATCTCCAGCATAGCGTGGATAAATTGTTTGTCACTCATGGCGCTGGAAACCTGTTTCTGCCATAGTTCCATGAATTCCCGGGCGAATTGCTGGTAAGGCGTATTTTGCATTGCAAAAAACCTCCTTTAATGGTAAAAATATGACAATTTATTGGCTAGTTATAACGCAATAAGAGGCTTATGCAAACGAAAGAACCGAAACCCGTGGTCATCAAGAAATACGCCAACCGGCGTCTCTATGATACCGAAACCAGTGCGTATATCACGCTGGAGGACCTGTGCGAGCGCGTCAAGGCGGGCAGGCAGTTCGTCGTGCTTGACGCCAAGACCGGGCAGGATCTGACGCGCCAGGTGCTGACGCAGATTATTTTCGAGCAGGAGACCAAGGGATTCCAGATGCTGCCTACCGGCTTCCTGCGCTCCGTCATCCGCTTTTACGACGACAAGATGCATGACGTGCTGCAGCATTATCTGGAGGCCAGCATGAATACCTTCCTCAACAACCAGGAGCGCATGCAGAGCATGATGGGCAAGGCGGTGGAAGACCTGTCGCCGCTCAATCCGTTTGAGGAGATCACGCGGCAGAACGTTGCCTTCTTTGAAAAGACCATGCAGATGTTCAACCCGTTCGGCCAGATGTTCAGCGGCCGCGAGGAAGAAGCGCAGGAAGAAGTCAAGGAAGAGCGCAAAGCCCGCGCGAAGCGGTAAGCCTGATTTTATTAGGGCGTACGCGGGCCATTTCGGCCCGGAGTAGCATTGCCTTTCAAATTATTTGGTAAGCCGCTTGGATGAGCGCTTCTTTGCACATCAGGCAGAGGATGGAATTCACCCAATGTATCCATTCCTTGGATTTCTTTAATATGATCTATTGGTTTGTTCCAAATGGGCATGGCTACGATTCTCAAACGCGTTCTTGAGTTAAATCTTAGCCCATCCTTCTCCAAAAGTGCATTACATTTTAATGAAAAATGGATTTCCCGGTTTGTGACAGTTTTGTGACAGCCGGTATTTATTTGAGGAACATGATAAAAACGTCTAGTCCTCACAATACGATTGTAAATCATTTCTCCGCCGTTTATATAACCACCCGCGCGGGCGGCTAGCTCAGTTGGTCAGAGCGCTACGTTCACACCGTAGAGGTCGGAGGTTCGAGCCCTCTGCCGCCCACCACCCTACGCCCTGCGGAACTTCGGGTGGCTTACGCCAGTTACCGGTTATCAGTTGTCAGAGTATGAAAAATGTAAAAGAAAAGAAGATTGTGCAGGAACCATCACTGTCAACTGACAACTGTCAACTGACAACTGGCCCCAAGCCGCCGCTCAAACTCGTCATCGTCGGTCATGTTGATCACGGGAAATCAACGCTGGTCGGGCGGTTGCTGCACGACACCGATTCGCTGCCCGAAGGTAAGTTCGCCGCCATCAAGGCGAGTTGCGAGAAACGCGGGATGTCGTTCGAGTGGTCGTTTTTGATGGACGCACTGCAGACAGAGCGCGATCAGGGTATCACCATCGACACGACGCAAATCTGGTTACGCACATCGCATCGCGACGTTGTCATCATCGACGCACCGGGGCACAAGGAGTTCCTCAAAAACATGATCACCGGTGCGGCGCAGGCCGACGCGGCGCTGCTGCTCATTGACGCGCATGAAGGTATCCGTGAGCAGAGCCGCCGCCACGGCTACCTGCTGCACCTGCTCGGCGTGCGACAGATTGCCGTGTTGGTCAACAAGATGGACATGGTGGGCTATGATGAAAAAATCTTCCGCGCCATTGAGCACGAATACCGCGAGTATTTGAAAAGCGTCGACATCGATCCCACCTGCTTCATTCCAATCTCAGCGCGCGAGGGTGACAACGTCGCATTGGCGTCGGCGCAGATGAAGTGGTATGAAGGTGACAGCGTTATCGGCTCCCTTGACTATTTCGGTACGTCGGCGGCAGAAGATCACCTGTCGCTGCGGTTTCCCGTGCAGGATGTGTACAAGTTCGACCAGCGGCGCATCATCGCCGGGCGCATCGAAAGCGGGATACTGCGTGTCGGCGATACATTATTATTTTCGCCGAGTAACGTGCAGGCGAAAGTTGCCGGCATCGAGGCCTGGCCGGAAAAGGAAAAACCTCGAAGCGCGTCTGCCGGGCAATCGGTGGGTATTACGCTGACTGACCAGATTTTCGTCGAACGCGGGCATGTCATCAGTCACGTGAAAGGCGCGCCAATGCTGACCAATCAATTCCGCGCGCGGATTTTCTGGCTGGGGCGCAAGCCCCTGGAAGTGCAGAAACGTTATAAAATCAAGATTGGTACCACGGAAACGTTGGCCGAGATAAAAATCATCGAGCATATCATTGACGCCGAATCGCTCGGGCAGGTGAAGGCGTCGCAGGTCGAGTGCGGGCAGGTTGCCGAGGTGATTTTCCGCACGCGATCACAGGTGGCGGTCGATGATTTTTCTGTCAATCCCAGGATCGGGCGTTTTGTTATTTTGCAGGATTATGACGTCGCTGGCGGCGGCATCATCAGCACGGAGGGTTTCTTCGACCAGCGCGCCGCCAAACCCTCGCAGGTCAAATCGAAAAATATTGTCGGCGTTGATTTCGGCGTCACGCACGAAGCCCGCGCGCTGATGAACGGGCATTTCGGTGGCGTGCTGTGGTTCACCGGGCTGTCCGGCTCCGGTAAATCGACGTTGGCTAAACTCCTGCAGAAGCGTCTGTTCGACAAGGGCTACCACGTGTTTGCGCTCGACGGCGACAATATCAGGAAAGGCCTCAACCGCGACCTTGGCTTTGCGCCGGAAGACCGTAGCGAGAATATCCGCCGCGTCGGCGAAGTGGCGGCATTGTTCGCGCAGTCGGGTACCATCGTCATCAGCTCGTTCATCTCGCCGTATCAGGATGACCGCCGCTGCGTGCGCGCCATGGCGCCGGAATTTTTTCACAATATCTATATCAAGGCGTCGCTGAAAACCTGTGAGAAACGCGACACCAAGGGGCTGTATAAAAAGGCGCGGGCAGGGGAGATCAAGGAATTCACCGGCATCAGCGCGCCGTATGAAGAGCCGGAAAGCCTCGACCTCGTCATCGACACGGAAAAGATGAGCGTTGAGGAGAGCGTCGAGGCGCTGGTGAATTATGTCGAGCACCATTTGGTTGAGCCGGTGAAGCATCTGGCGGTGGAAAGTCCGAATGAATTCGGCGGAATGGGTATCTGATGATGCAGCTCGCCTTCGGCATTTCTTTCGATGACCTTTATACGCGCGACGGGCTGATCAAGCTCGATGCGACGTTCGTGGGTGTGCTGAAGGCTGCGGATGTGGCGCTTTTTAACCGGTTCATGGCCTCTCGCGCCGAGCCGACATCGCTGGCGAACAAAGACCATTCACAGCTACTTCTAGATCTCGCGCCGCAGGTAGAAGATTTCATCGGCAAACTGTTCGGCATCGAAAAAGAATTGCGGTATTTGGCAGAGCAGCATCACCAACTTGCGCCGCTGTATTCCTGTAAGCGAATCTTCGTGCAGCGTCGTGCCGCCAAGACATTGACACCGGAAGAAGCCAGGCATGTCAGCGGCGATGCATTGTTGGGCATGCTTCCATTGGTACCGGTGGAGGATGAGCATTTCGAAATGGTGTTCGCCACAGTCGTCATGGGCTGGTTGGAAAAGGAAGAGGATCATAAATCGCTGCTGGAAATCGCCAGCCGCTATGCCGCGTGGGCGCTCTATTCGGAAGCTGGGTGTCAGCGGCATGCGCATGGGATCCTCTTCAAGCAACCAAAAAAACTTGATCCCGAACATCTGGTGCCGGTGGAGACTGAGAATCGCGATGGGATACAGGTGCTGCGATTGCCGAAAAATCACTTGCGCGCGCGACAAGGATTCGCGCTGACCGATGACGGTGGCTCGCTGGCGCAGGCGCTGGATAACTCGCATTACTGCATTTTCTGCCATCATCATGGCCGGGATTCCTGCTCGAAAGGCATGAAAGAGAAAGTGCTCAGTATTCCAGGTTCTCTGTCTAGTGCGGCAGACGGCTTGGGCGCGAAACGCGGAACACAGAACACGCAATATAAAAAAAGTACTCTCGGCATCACTCTTGCTGGTTGCCCGCTGGAAGAAAAAATATCTGAAATGAATGAGATAAAATCCAGAGGTTTCCCGCTTGGTGCGCTGGCAGTGGTGGTAATCGACAATCCGATGTGCGCTGGCACCGGGCACCGCATCTGCAACGATTGCATGAAATCTTGTATCTACCAGAAGCAGGATCCGGTCAATATACCGCAGGCCGAAACGCGCACGCTGAAAGATATTCTTGCATTGCCCTATGGCTTTGAGATTTATTCGCTGCTCACGCGCTGGAACCCGCTCAACTTCGAACGCCCGCTGCCGAAAAAGGAAAGCGGCTACAAGGTGCTGGTGGCCGGGCTCGGCCCGGCGGGTTACACGCTGGCGCATCATCTGATGAATGACGGGCATGTGGTGGTCGGCGTGGACGGGCTTAAAATCGAGCCGGTGGCGGAACATATTTCCGGCGTCACTGCTACGGGTGAGCGCGTGTCGTTCGAACCAATCAAAGATATCTCCACGCTCACAGAATCGCTGGATGAACGTAGTCTGGCTGGGTTTGGTGGCGTCGCCGAATACGGCATCACCGTGCGTTGGGATAAAAATTATCTCAAAATCATTCGCCTGCTTTTGGAACGTCGTGCCGAATTTTCGATGATCGGTGGCGTGCGTTTCGGCTCATCGCTCACTTACGAAAACGCGCATGCGCTGGGGTTTGATCATATCGCGTTGTGCATGGGCGCTGGGCGGCCAACGCTGATTGACATGAAAAACGGCATGGCGCGCGGTGTGCGTGCGGCATCGGATTTCTTGATGGCGCTGCAGCTGACGGGTGCGGCGAAAAAAGATTCGATTGCCAATCTGCAGTTGCGCCTGCCGGTGGTGGTCATCGGCGGTGGGCTTACGGCCATTGATACGGCGACCGAATCGCTGGCCTATTACTCGGTGCAGGTGGAAAAATTCCTCACCCGCTATGAGGCGCTAGTGGTCGAGTGCGGCGAGCAGGTGGTGCGCGCGGGCTGGAGCGAGGAAGATAACATCATCGCCGAGGAATTTATCACGCACGGGCGCGCCATTCGCGAGGAGAGAAAAAAAGCAAATCCGGATATATTCACCTTACTGGATGAGTGGGGTGGCGTCAAACTAGTGTACCGCAAGCGGCTGATCGACGCACCGAGCTATCGGCTCAATCACGAGGAAGTGGAAAAAGCGTTCGAGGAAGGAATTTTCTTCGCGGAAAACTGGGAACCGGCGCATATTGATGTTGATCATTTTGGCCATGCAGCCAGCATCACGCTGAAAAAATCTGGCACGATGGAGACCATTTCCATTCCGGCGCGTGCTATTCTTGTGGCTGCCGGGACCAATCCCAATACGGTGCTTGCTCGCGAGGACACTGAACATTTTGAGCTCGATGGAAAATATTTCCGCGCGGTGGATGAGGAAGGAAATCCGGTGTCGCCGGGGCGGATTGCCAAGCCCACCACACCGCAGGTGTTGATGGCCTCGGGCGGTGCGGGTTGCTCGGTCAGTTTTTTCGGCGATCTGCATCCGTCGTTCGCGGGCAACGTGGTCAAGGCCATGGGCAGCGCCAAGCAGGGATATCCGGTGGTGACGCGGGTGCTTAAAAAAAGCCGTCCGCGCGTCAGCCAGAAGTTTTTGCAGAATATCAACGCACAGCTGCGTGCAACGGTGCATGAAGTGAAGCGGCTAACGCCAACGATTGTGGAAGTTGTCATCCATGCGCCGCTAGCGGCAGCACGATTCGAGCCGGGGCAATTCTACAGACTCCAGAATTTTGAAGCACTCGCTTTGAGGATTCAGGAAAAAAATATTTCCCCAGATCCCGAATTCCGAATCCCGACCACTATTTTAGCCATGGAAGGCCTCGCCATGACCGGCGCCTGGGTGGATAGAGAAAAAGGCCTCGTATCAGTGATTGCGCTGGAAATGGGCGGATCGTCGGATTTGTGCGCCCACTTGAAGCCCGGCGAGCCGGTAGTGCTGATGGGACCGACGGGCACACCGACCCACATTCCTGCGGGTGAGAATATCCTGTTGGCGGGCGGTGGGTTGGGCAATGCCGTTCTGTTTTCGATTGGAAAAAGAGCGCGTGAAAAAGGATCGAAAGTGCTGTATTTTGCTGGATACAAAAAAGCCATAGACCGCTATAAAGTCGCAGAAATCGAAGCCGCCGCCGATCAGGTCATCTGGTGCTGCGATGAAACAGCATTGTCAGCACATCGCCCGCAGGACGCTTCGTTCCATGGCAATATCGTCGAGGCGATGGTGGCCTACGCCAAGGGCGAAATAGGCAAAAGGCAGGTGACATTTTCCTCCATTGACCGCCTCATCGCCATCGGTTCCGACCGCATGATGGCCGCCGTCGCCATGGCGCGGCACGGGGCACTCGTTCCCTATATGAACCCGAAGCATACGGCCATCGGCAGCATCAACTCGCCGATGCAGTGCATGATGAAGGAAATCTGCGCTCAGTGCCTGCAGAAGCACATTAATCCGGAGACCGGCACGGAAAGCTACGTCTATTCCTGTTTCAATCAGGATCAACTACTAGATACGGTGTCATGGGAACACTTAAACGAGCGCCTGAAACAAAATTCCGTGCAGGAAAAGCTGACGATGTTGTGGATTGATGTCTGCCTGAAGCGCCTGAACCTGCGTACCGTCGCTGCTTAATAAAAAATTAAGGAATAGCTTTAATCTCAATATCTTAACCCAATTTCAATCTTTTCTGATTAACACTGATAGAGTGTCTTGGCGTCGTTGTGCGCAGGTGTGCGTATCGACGGTATCCATATCGTGTAATGACCATGTCAAACCACTCTGCAAAATCGGACAAATCGCACGGCCCATTGGCTGAAAGTGCCAAGACGTCTGGCGATGAGGTGGTGCTAGCGCAGGTTGAATCGGCGGCCTCGACGCAGCCGCCGGTGCGTCTTGGCGAAAAGCTGGTGCATCTCGGCCTGATTTCTCCCGATCAGTTGCAAATTGTCCTTACTGAGCAGCGCAATACCAAAAAACTCTTCGGCGCCATCTTGGTCGAAATGGGTTTTGTTACTGAAAGCGCACTGGGCGAGGTGTTGGCGGAATCGTCAGGTACGGAAAAATTCGATCCCAAATCGACCATGCTCGATTCGACCGTAGTGCGCCGTATTCCCAAGGAACTGGCGGCGCGCCATAAGGTAATACCGGTCTCCTACGAGAATGAAACGTTGCAGCTAGCCATGGCCGATGTGTACAACGTGCTGGCCATCGACCAGGTGCGCCGCCATATGCCGAAGAACACCAAGATCGTGCCAATTTACTGCACCGATTCGGAAATCCTCGAACTCATCGACCAGTATTACGACTATGAAATTTCTGTTGATGGTATTCTGCGCGAGATCGAAACCGGCATCCGCGAAAACGCCAAGCTCGATGGCAGGCAAGAAGGTTACATTAACCCGACGGTGCGTCTGGTCAATGCGTTGCTGGTGGATGCCATCAAAGCTGGTGCCTCGGACATCCATTTCGAGCCGGAGGGTACCTTTTTGCGGCTACGTTACCGCATCGACGGGCAGATGCAGCAGGTGCGCTCGTTCCACCGCGACTACTGGTCGGCGATGGCGGTGCGCGTCAAGATTATGTCAGGCATGAACATCGCCGAGACGCGCAACCCGCAGGATGGCCGCATTTCCTACACTGTACTCGGGCGCGAAGTC
>JAGWLJ010000323.1 GCA_028873275.1 Pseudomonadota bacterium | reverse complement strand
ACGGCACGATCGGCAAGCAGGCCTCGGCCAATAATTTGATCGGGCTGTTGCGCCCGTATAAGCCGGTGTCGGTGGGTTCGACATTGTCATCGGCGGCGGAGCAGGATTTCACCTATAGCGGCGTGGCGCTGAAACCGTATAATCCCGTGCAGATTACCGGCTCGCGCGACATCAGCGGCAACCTGACCATCACCTGGATCCGCCGCTCGCGGCTGGCGCCGGGCTGGCAGGATTACGTCGATTCGCCGCTCAATGAGGCGTCGGAAGCCTATGAAATCGACATCATGAACGGCAGCAGCGTGGCGCGCACGCTGACCGGCCTCGCCAGCCCCACAGCCGGCTACACCGCCGCGCAGCAGACGACCGATTTCGGCAGCCCGCAGTCCAGCGTGACGGTGAATGTGTATCAGCTGTCGGCGATTGTCGGCAGGGGATATGCGGGGAATGCGAGTGTGTAATGCCGGGGGGGTATATTGCTTGCTGCCAGCAAGTGGAAACTCCCCCTCCCTGGCCCTCCCCCGCTTTGCGGGAGAGGGGAATACCTTAACCCAGCAATTTCTTCTTCTGCGCCTGGAATTCGGCGTCGGTGAGATAGCCTTTTTCCTTGAGCTCGGCTAATTTAGCCAACTGGCTGGCTACGTCCGCGGGCGCGGCGGCGGCATGCGAGGCGGGAGCAGCGGCTACATGGCGCAGGGCGTACATCTGCTCTTCGGCGACTTTGACGAAGGGCAGGATCGAGGATTTCAGCACCATGTTGAGCTGGAAGACGTTGACGCCGTCGAAGACGCGGATGTTACCGAAGAAGAAGGTGAACTGGTGATCGATCGACTGGACGCGGTCGAGCGGCATTTGTATCTGCTCGGTGCCCCAGAAAAAACCGCGGTTGAGGAAAATCAGCCGCCGCTCGGTGCACACGGCGAGCCAGGTCGAGCCGTTCAACATGCCGGAAGTCAGCGCCTTGATGGTTTCGCCATGATCGAGAACCTCCGGCAGCGCGCGGATTTCCTTCTGCGTCCAGAAGATATAGCTATGCGGATACGCGGCAATCTGCTGACGGACTTGGGCGATGGTGGGCATGCGTTATCCTATGTGTGGTTGTGAAAGCGGTGGGATATTAGTTCGATCTTCCAAAGCAATCTCTATAATATCGATATCTGTAATTGCAGCAAATGCCTCCCGATTTAAACTTGCTACCATTTGGAGCCCATCTGATGTCTCCGTTATGGTAAAAGTTCCCTTAAGTTGTCCGTCTACTTCATAGCTCTCGTATACCTCGCTCTTTGGCATGTTATCATTATTATATTTTTGCTGAGCATTTCTTAGGAATTCCTTTAGATCAATCAACATTTTTTTATTCGCAGGAATATTGGGTATAGAATCTGAAATGATGAATTTTTTGACTTTATTCTCAGTTAATTGCCGTTCACTTATCTCAGTTACTTCTGTCCAGGCCAATGCCTCAGGCTTGGAAAAATCTGTTCTTGGTTTTTCGGACTCATCTTGCTGATGCATAATATATTCCTGCGTATTTATTAGAGGATTTTTTTATGACAACTACCCCCCATCTTGCCATCACGCTGGTCGAGCAATCGCAGGCGCAGAAGGAGGTTACCGTCAATACAGCATT
>JAGWLJ010000055.1 GCA_028873275.1 Pseudomonadota bacterium | reverse complement strand
ATCACATTGCCTGTCGTCTGCAGCGCCAGCGAACCCCAGGTCGCCGTATCCGCGTTGATCGTAATATTACCGTTGGCAGAGGAACCGCCGATCGTTGCCGCCACCGTATTGTTGAAGATATCCACCGCGCCGTTCTTGCCGGTGCCGGTTAAGGTAACTGCTCCGTTGCCGCTGTTGACGATGTTGGCATCCACCCGGATGCCATAATCCGCCGTGCTGCTGCTGTTGCCGCCCGTGCCCGTAATGCTGACCACGCCCCATTGCGAGGAAATCGAATTGGCTAGATAAACACCATAGTTATCCGTCCCGCTGCCAGAACCATTCCCGCCGGTGCCATTCAAGGTAATCGTGCCGATGCCGGTGGTCTGGATGCCGGTGGCGACATTGGTAATATAAATACCGTAATTGGTGCTGCCGCTGCCGGAAGCGTTACCACCGCTGGCGGTGATCGAGATATTGCCAGAGCCGCTGGTTTTGAGAGGGCCGCCGATATTGTAGAAACCGTAATTATTAGCGCCCGAACCCGCACCGCCGCCAGTAGTATTATTAATAGTAAGATTGCCGTTGACGGTAGAAATAGTGCCGTTGTTATAGATGCCGTAATTACTGCCGCTATTGGTAATCCCGCCCCCGGCGCCACTCAGGGTAAGTGTACCCCGGTCTTTATTGCTGATGGTTCCGGCGGCATTATATATGCCAAAATTGCTGTTGCCGCTGCTGTTGCCGCCGGTGCCGGTAATCGATATGGTGCCGCCGCCACCAGTAATCGAACCTGGGACACATATACCATAATTGCTTCCGACATTATTAGCGCCGCCGCCTGTGCCATTGAGCGTAATAGTACCGATGCCGGTGGCGTTCACACCATTCGAACGGTTAACATAAATACCATAATCGCTGCCGCCGGTGGTGTCGGTGTTGCCGCCGGCGGCAGTGATGGAAATGCTACCTACACCTGAAGTAGTAATGGTGTTGGCACTAACATTGCCTATGTTTACACCATAGTTATTAGCTCCCGATCCTGCGCCACCGCCAGTGGTATTATTGACCGTTAAATTACCGTCAATAGTGGAAATCGTACCTGTGTTATCGACATAAAGCCCATAATTGCTGCCGCTGTTGGTGTTGCCGCCACCGGTACCGGATAGCGTCAGCGTGCCGAGTGCCGCATTGCTGATAGTGCCACCGTTGACATAGATGCCGCTATTATAATCCTGGCTGCTGTTGCCGCCCTGTCCGGTGATACTCATCGCGCCGCCTGCGCCAGTAACGGAACCGGTCACATATACGCCGATATTGCCGTTGGTGGCGCTGGGAGTGCTGTTGACGCCGGTACCGCCGGTGCCGTTCAGCGTGATGCCGCCGGTGCCGGTGGCGTTGATGCCGTTGGCCACCGTCACATAAATGCCATAATCGCTTCCGCCATTTACACCGCTGACATTATCATATCCACCTTGGCCAGTGACGCTGATATTGCCGCGCCCCGTAGTCTTGATGGCGGTGTTGGAAGTGGAGGCTATATAAACGCCATAATTGCTGCCGCCAGAACTTGCGCCGCCGCCGGTGCCGCTGACCGTTATATTCCCATCCACGGAAACAATGGAAGAGCCACCGTCAACTTCGACTCCGTAGTTACCGCCCGCGCCCCCACCCCGGCCAATGCCATAAATTTGAATAGTGCCGGAGCCGCTAGTGGTGACAGATCCAGATGTACCATTGCCTATGCGTACGCCACTGCTAGCGGTATTGGCGCCACCCCATCCCTCTCCGTTCATTATGATATTGCCACCCCCGGCATTGACGGCGACGTTATTCACATAAATACCGATGATCTGAGTGCCGCCAGACCCCACCGCATATCCTGAACCAGCCGTAATCGCACCTGATCCGCCGCCCATGGTGATATTGCCGCCATTGGTCGATATGGCGGCAGCAACCGTGATATCACCGGCACCGTTACCGTGGTTATCGGCTTGCAGGAGCAGATTTCCGCCTTGTACGCCGCTGCCGCCCAGCGTAATGGCCGCATTGATGATGATATCCTTGTAGGAAGAAAGCGTCAGGTTGCCGGTGACGCCATTGGTACCGGTGGTGGCGCTGATCGCCGAAGATACAGTGATGGAGCCGCCGTTGGGGCCGGACTGCGCATCGCCGCCGGTGGTGACGGTGACGTTGGTGCCGGCGTTCAGCGCGGTGACGATGGTGGCGGCATTGATGGTGGAGGTAACTACTGTGCCATCCGGCACGAAGTTGGGGTTGCCGGTGATGTTGGCGTCGGCGGTGGTGATGGTGACGTCCGCCGGGTCGAGGAGCCATTCGCCGTTTCTGCCGCGCCTTGAATCGGCAGCCACCTGCCCATAGGTCAGCACCAGCTCACTATGGCCGGAGGTCTCGGCGAAGCCGCCGTCGCCGGAGTCGCCTTCGGTGCGCACTTCCACCCGGCCATCGAAGGTGGTTCTCTGGTCGGACCAGATGGCGATATTGCCGCCGTCGCCGGAAGTGATGCTGTTGGCTTCGATCAGCGTATTCTGCTCGACCAGGGTTTCGAGCGCGGTGGGCGTCGTCCCTTGTCCATGGAAGTCGCCGCCGATTTTGATATATCCGCCGCCGGTATCGCCGCTGGCGTCGATATGCGAGCCCGCTTTCACCTCCACCTGGTCGGCCAGCAGTTGCACCGTGCCGCCCTTTTCGCCGGCATTGCGGCCCGAGACATCGATGGTGCCGGAGTTGCGCACCACGCTGGTGCCGGTCTTCTGGCCCTTGTTGGCCGTGACGTTACCCTGCACGGCGTTGCTGCCCTCGGCGTAGAGCGTGACCGATCCGGTCTTGCTGCCGATGCTTCTGGCCTGCAGCGTGCCGGTGTTCTCCACCAGGCTGCTGATGACGCTGCGCGCCGCCGCCGCCGTCAGGGTGACGGTGCCGCCGTCGGCGCTGACCGTGCCGGTGTTCTGCACCAGCTGGCTGGCCATATCGGCGCTGACCTGCACGGAGAGGATGCCATCGCCGGCAAGGTCAAGCGTGAAAGTATCGCCTGAGGCCATGGCCACCTTGCCGAGTTTCGCCGTGATAACGCCGTTGTTGATGACCTGCGGCGCCACCAGTCCGACCAGCCCTGCCTGGCGCGCTGTGATGCTGCCCTGGTTGACGATCTGCGCATTCGGATTGCCCGGCTTGTTGAACACCGGCTTCGCGTTGTTCATAAACTGGTCGTTGTCGATGCCGGAGGTGGTGGCCGTCAGGCCGGCGACATCGACCTGCGCCGTCTTGCCGAAGAAGACGCCGTTGGGGTTGATAATGATGACATTGCCGTTAGCGGTCAGCTTCCCTTCGATGTCGCTGGGCTTGACGTCGTTGACGCGGTTGAGGGTGATCGACGAGGAGGAAGGCTGCTGGAACTGGGTGGTTTCGCTGGGGGCGATGTCGAAGCTACGCCAGTCGATCACCGCTTTGCTGCTGCTCTGGGTGATGGTGAGGGTGCTGCCCTGCTGCGAGATCGACGCCTGGCCGGCCGACACTGTTCCGCCCTGCGGGTTGGCCAGCGCCTCCGCCGAAACAAGCGACAGGCTGCACAACGACGTGCAGCACAACAGCGATCTGAATAATCCCGGTTTCACAACGCCACCACTAGCCTTAACTTTATCGTTCCATTTTAAGGCAAAAGTGGTTAATTAGATGCTAACAGCTCCCTATATAATACCCGGGTGATTAATATTTTATTAAAATTGTTGTCGCCCCCTCTTCAGTGGCGTTATTTAAGATTTTGATTTTTATGTATCTGGCGGACAGGGAGGGATTCGAACCCTCGATACGCTTTTGGCGTATACACACTTTCCAGGCGTGCGCCTTAGACCACTCGGCCACCTGTCCGTTAGATGTCCCCGAAGCTTCTGCTCGGAACATGTAATGTCGCGCCGAGACCCAAAGGGAGGGCGGATGGATTATGCCCTACCTAGCATTTCTTAGGCTTCAGTCAAGTTTTCTGCCCATAAAGCACTCCGGCGCGGCTGCAGAAGGCTTCCACCATGGTATGCGTGGCGCGGGCAAAGAGCGCTCCCATCATTTTTTCGAGAATCCATGAGCGAAATTTGAAATCCAGAAAGAAATCAATCTGCGTTCCGCCAGGATGCGGGGTAAAGCGCCAGCGGTTAACCAAATGCTCAAAAGGGCCTCTGACCATGCTGACATCGATGGCGGCGGGGGCACCGTCCTCTGGCGGCGGCGAAAGCATCACACGAGATACATAGCTTTCGCATAGATGGCTAAAAGCGATTACCAGTTCGCCCAGGAATTCATTATCCTTGCGATCGAGAATGCGGGCGGCGCGGCACCAGGGCAGGAATTCCGGGTAGCGCTCGATATCGGCTACTAGGTCGAAAAGCTGGCGCGTGGTATAAGGCAGGATCCGTTGCTCGCTATGCGAGGGCATTATCGTACCAGCCGGGCTAGGAAAAAGGCAGTGGCGGCGGCCAGGCTGCCGGTGATTACGGTTTGCAGCGCCGAGCGCAGCAGTTTCTGACCAGTGAAATGCGCTTTGAATATACCGAATACGAGCAGTGCCACGATGCTGACGGCAATCGACCAGCAAAGTGCTTGCGGCACGTACTGAACTGCCACGTAGGGCGTCAGCGGGATCAGGCCGCCCAGCGCGTAGGCGCCGCCGATAATCAACGGGCTTTGCACTAGCCGCCGCGGATCGGGTTTTTCCAGCCCAAGCTCGAAGCGCATCATGAAATCGATCCAGCGCTCGGGATGCTGGCGGATGCCGTCCACCACCGCCGGAACCTGTGCCTCTGGCACACCAAATGCGCGCAGGATATCGCCTACTTCCTGGGCCTCGACATGCGGCAGTTCCTCGATTTCGCGGCGCTCGCGGCGTTCCTCGGAATCGTAATGGTCTTTTTCGGTGCGTGCGGCCAGGTACCCTCCCAGCCCCATCGAGATGGCGCCTGCGGCAATTTCGGCGACGCCGGCAGTGACAATAATGCCGGTTGAATCCACTGCGCCTGCCAGCCCTGCCGCCAGCGCGAACGGCACGGTCAATCCGTCCGACATGCCCAGCACGAAATCGCGCAGGGCGGCGGAAGAGGCCAGATGATGCTCATGGTGGTGAAGGGACATGAGGCATTGGTAGTATACCACTATTCCTCGGTCAAACAGGCTTTATCACGGCGAATGCAGGCGGGCGAAAGCCCCGAGCAGCTTATCGGGGCTGCAGGGCTTGGCGACGTAATCGCACAGCCATACGTTGCAGGAATCGAGCAGATGGCGATAATGTTCTGAGCCGGTGAGAATGATGATGGGGATGCCGTTGCCGCCGGCTTCGTGTGCCAATGTTTCCAGTACCTCGAAACCGTCCGTATAGGGCAGATGCAGGTCGAGCAGGATAAGGTCAGGCCTCGGCTTACCGGCGAAAATGCCTTCGCAGCGCAGGTATTGCAGCACCTCGCTGCCATTATGCACTGTGTGTAGCTGGTGCGATACGTAGGTCTCATCTAACGCACATTCGGTCAGGCAGATATCGCTGGGGTCGTCCTCGGCCAGCAAGATGACGAGCGGCTGGTGCCGCTTGATCTTGGCGCGCATGGTATAGGCGAATTGCTGCGGAAGGCTGGTTACGGCCGGTTCTGTATCGGCAAGAGCAAGATTTTGTGACGTCATGGCCGTATCTCCTCTGAAGCATGCAGGGGCGGGGGTAAACGGGAGGTAATGGCTTCATCGATCGCCCGGCGCAGCGAGCGGCCGTCTTCCTGGCCTTTGACCAGGTAAGCCTTAGCCCCGCACAGCAGGGCGCCTTCGCGTAGCGGGCGGCTGTCCATGCCGCTGTAAACAAGGATGGGAGTATCGGGCGCCTGAGCGGCCAGTGCCGCTACCGAGGCAATGCCATCCATGTCGAGCAGGTTTAGATCAAGCAGGATGGCGTCGAAATATTCATCATCGATGTGTTGGAATGCGTCGATCAGGCGGGG
The DNA here is from genome assembly GCA_028873275.1 of Pseudomonadota bacterium. Classification (GTDB taxonomy): domain Bacteria; phylum Pseudomonadota; class Alphaproteobacteria; order Rickettsiales; family SXRF01; genus JABDCD01. Next base: position 2,016 of record JAGWLJ010000055.1, on the reverse strand, counting down.
CGCACCGATAATCTCCAGGTCATCGTCGCTGGAGTTGCACAGCATGCGTTCGAGGAGAAAGATGTCGCTGACACAATCTTCCACTACCAGCAGTTTTTTGCGGATGATTACAGATTGCATACGCCTTTTTCCCTGTTCGTGGCATTTTAATTAATTTTGCGCCCATTTTTGTTAAAATTATATTAATTAAATCACTCATAAGGCGATTCTTTATAAAAAAATACAAATAATGCTATAGGTCCTGGTGTTGTCCCACCCATTGGAAGAAATCGGCGGCAGGTAGCGGCGAGGCGATAATGGTGCCCTGCGCCTCATCGCATTGCAGGGCTGAGAGCCTATCGCGCTGCTCAAGGGTTTCCACGCCTTCGGCGACCACCGTCATCCCTAATCGGTGTCCGAGGTCAATCAGCGTGCGCGTCAGCAGCGCAGAGGGTTCCTGGGTTCCGGCGCTTCGGGTCAGGCGACGGTCAATCTTTATGGCGTCGAGCGGATAACGCGTCAGCAGCTTGAGCGAAGACACGTCAGAACCGAAATTATCGAGATGCACCTCGACGCCCATATCGCGCACGCGGGCAAGGGTGTCGATGCTGCTGGTGCTGTGCAGGATGGCTGTTTCCTCTACTTCCACTGCCAGCGCACGCGCTTCCAGCGAAGCATTTTTCAGCACGGACTGCAGCATGCCGACCAATCCGGCATCCTCCCACTGACGATTCGACAGGTGAATCGATACCTGCAGGGGCTTCAGACCTGCTGCCTGCCAGCACTGGATATCGCGGCATACGGTTTCCAGCACCCAGCGGTCGAGTGACGAGGCCATAGGCGGCGTTGCCACCGATAAAAATTCCCTGGGCAGCAGCAGCCCGCGTGATGGATGATTCCAGCGCATCAGCGCTTCAGCGCCTGCCAGTCGCCCTGAATGCAGGTGCAGTTTGGGTTGATAATAAAGGCATAATTCCGCTTCGGCGGCGATGGCGGCGACCAGTTCCTGTTCAAGCTGCAGGCGCTCCGCCGCTTCCTGGTGCAGGTGCTCGGTATAGATCTGGTAACTGCTTTCGCTGAAGGTCTTGGCGCGGTACATGGCAGCGTCGGCGTGGCGCATCAGTGCTTCCGCCGGCAATCCTGCGCCACCTAGGGCGATACCGATGCTGATGCCGATGGCGGCTTCACCTTCCGGCAGGGAAATGGGGGTGCGCAGGGCGCGGATAATTTTCTCCGCAATGGCGGCGCAGTTGCGCGCATCGCCGGTTTCCTCGGCCAGCACAGCGAACTCGTCGCCGCCCAGGCGGGCGATAACATCGCATTCGCGCAGGGATTCAGACAGTCGTGCTGCGACTTCCCTGAGCAAGGCGTCGCCGGCTTCGTGCCCCAAACGGTCATTAACTTCCTTGAACTTGTTGAGGTCGAGGAAGAATACGGCCAGTTTTTTCCCAGAGCGTTTGGCTCGTGCCAAGGCCAGATGCAGCCGCTTCTCAAACAGGCTTCGATTGGCAAGCCTGGTCAGGGCATCATGGTTAGCGAGATGCGCCAGTTCGCCCTCGAAGCGCTTGCGCTCGATGGCATAACGTGCAGCACGGCGGATGTGATGGCCGTCCACTTCTTCCTTGATCAGGTAATCCTGTGCGCCATGCTTGAGTGAAGTAAGCGCGAGCGCCTCGTCAGCATGGCCGGTAAGGATAACGATGGGCAACAGCGGTGCCGCGCCATGCAGGATTTTGAGTGCCTCCAGCCCGGACGATCCGGGCAGAGACAGGTCAAGTAGTGCGATATCCGGCATCTGCATCGCCAACGCCGGCAGTGCTTCCTCAAGCGAATGCGCATGTGCGATGCTGAACTCGTCCGGGCAGGTGGTGCTGAGCCCGTTATTGAGCAGAAAGGCATCGCTGGCGTCGTCTTCCACCAGCAGAATGTGAATGGCCGTGGCTTTGCTCATGCCGCTTTTTCCCATGTTGCCACGTCTTTTGCTGGCAAAGTAAAGATGAATGTCGAGCCCTTGCCCGGCTCGGATTCGACATGGAT
>JAGWLJ010000322.1 GCA_028873275.1 Pseudomonadota bacterium | reverse complement strand
CTTCGGTGGCCTTAGGCTCATTGGCCATGGGGGCTGGCGCTGTCATGGCAGGGGCCGTCTTAGTTTCTGCGGCGGATTCTTTTTACCTGTCAACTTCTTTGGCCGCATCTTCTTTTACAGGTTCCTTTTTTTCCTCGGATTCGCTGCGCAGCTTGATGCGCTCATCGAGCAGCGGAATGCGCAGAGTGCGCAGTAGGTCGCGCACTTCCTGGCGGGCGGCGACGTGCGACAACGACATGCCGCCGCTATTACCCGCCTCCATGATGTCGAGCACGGTAAGCCCCTGCAGGAACATCTCGCGGAAAATCACGCGCTCGGAGAAGCCCGGCGCGACGCGGAAGCCGATGCGGCGCGACAATTCGGCGGTAGCCTGCGTCATGAAGCGCTTGTTCTTGGCGTCGATGTTGGAGAGGCGGTTGCGCATGACGATCCATTCGATCGAGCCGCCGTCGCGCTTGGCCCGGGCGAGTTTCTGCTCCCACACCATCTCGCTGTAGATGCTGGGCTTGACGATCTTCATCGTCTGGCCGTCGACCGTGGCCAATACATCGAGATCGACGAAACTGTCATTGATCGGCGTGATGACGGTATCGGCATGGGCGTGGGCGAGGCGCGACAGGTGCGTGTCGCTGCCGGGACTGTCGATGACGATGAAATCGTTGGCGGCCATGATGCGGCCGAGCGCCTTGCTGAAGCGTTCGCGCTCGTCGGCCTCGGCCTCGGCGACGACGCCGAACGGGCTGCGCTGGACGACGACATGCTGCGGCTGCGGCAGCGGGACGTTTTCCTTGAGGCTGGTCTGGCGGCGGTTTTCCAGGTAGCGCGAGAGCGAGCGCTGACGCGAGTCGATGTCCATGCTGCCGACGGAAAAGCCGAGGCGCAGGAGCGAAACGATGAGGTGCATGCCGCTCGTCGTTTTGCCGGAGCCGCCCTTTTCGTTGCCGAGCACGATGACGTGCGCTTTCTTCTGCGGCGCGGCTTCCGGTTCGGCGGACGATGACAATAGCGGCTCATTCATAATGGATTCCCCCCAATTTCCTTGCAGCGATTATAATCACGCGAATGGCCGCGACTCAAGGGTATTTTAGGAAAAAATACGCGGTCATGGTAAAGCCGATAAGGCTCACCAGCCACCGCACCTGCTGTGGTGGAATCTTGAGCGCCCCGCGCGCGCCGATATAGCCGCCGAGCACGCCGCCCGCCACCATCGCGATGGCCAGGTGCCAGATCACCTTGCCGGAGAAAATGAAGATGAGCGCCGTGATGGCGTTGACGGCGCCGGTCAGCATCGTTTTCATCGCGTTCATGCGGTGGATGTATTCGTGCCCCATCAGCTGCAGCATGGCGAGCGTGAGGATGCCGATGCCGGCGCCGAAATAGCCCCCATAGACGGAGATGGTGGTCATAGCCATGAGCGCCGGTGCTCCTTCATCCATGTTGAGGCGCAGGCGGTGGAGAGCCGAGGTCAGGTGCCGGCCGAAGGTGAAGACCATTGTGGCCAGCAGCATCAGCCACGGCACCAGCGCCTTGAACGTCACCTCCGACGTGTGCAGCAGCAGCTCCGCGCCCGCCGCGCCGCCCATGAGCCCGATGATGAGCAGGGGATAGAGCTTCTTTTTATCCACATCCA
>JAGWLJ010000321.1 GCA_028873275.1 Pseudomonadota bacterium | reverse complement strand
CCGCGAAATCGAGGGACATAAAGCCTTCGCCGTGCCGGTGGAGGAAGCGTGGCGCATCCATACTGCTTCGCAGCAGGGCCTGTCGGACGCCTGCCGCTCGCGCTTCGCCATGTCCACCGAATGGGGCAAGCTGGAGATTGTGTCCGTTATCGACGGGCTGCCGGAAAGCCTGCTGGAATCGCTGCCGGAGGAAGTGGCGGCCGCCGCGCTCAAGATTTTTGGCGACGGTATCGTGGTGCTCAAGATGCACCGCTCCCCCGCTTCCGCCGAAACGCAGGGCGAACTCGTCATCGCCCGCCGCAACCCGAAGGCGCTGTGGATTTCCGATTACGAAGACCGCATGATTTATGACGGCCGCAAGAAAGGCGATGCGAAATACGCCGCCATGGCGGCGCTGCTGCATTCGCTGCTGCCGGAGGGCGTGCCCGCCCACCTGGCGGATCTGCTGAACGGCCGGGAGCGCGTCGCCGCCTGATCGGCGCACTATAAGCAACGCGCTTCAGTACATTGTTGTCATTGCATGCGAGGAGTGTGTGCCATGAATGCAAAAGAAGCGTTACGCGTTACATCGTTTGAGCAACAGGAAAACCTGCATCCTACGGCGCGCGCCAGCACGGTGCACCCGCTGCTGGAAGCATTCCAACAGGCCGAACACGGCCAGCTGCTGCTGCACGCGCCGGAGGGTACGGCCTATGGCTTCCATGGCAACAAGCCGGGGCCGGAAGCGTATTTAAGACTCCATAGCTGGAACGCGCTCGATGCCTTGCTCGCACGCGGCGAGGTCGGCTTCGCCGAGGCCTACATCGCCGGCCTCTGGGACACCGGCGACCTCCCTGCCCTGCTGGCCTGGGGGCTCATGAATGCCGATTCACTGGAACGCTATTTTTACGGCCGCCCGCTGCATGCGCTCCTGATGCGCATCAAGGCCATCGCCCACGCCAACACGCTAAGCGGCAGCAAGCGCAACATCCTGAAGCATTACGACCTCGGCAACGATTTTTACCGGCTGTGGCTCGACCCCAGCATGACCTATTCCTGCGCGCTGTTCGAGGGCGACAAATCGAAGAGCCTCGCCGACGCGCAAGCCGCCAAGTACCGCCGTATCCTGAATAAGCTCGGGGCGAAGGAAGGCGATCATATCCTTGAAATCGGCTGCGGCTGGGGCGGGTTCGCGCAGGCCGCCGCCGAGGCGGGCGTCCGCGTCACCGGCATCACGATTTCGGTGGAACAGAAAATCTACGCCGAGGAACGCCTGAGCCGCCTGGGCTTAAGCCACCTCGCCAGAATCGAGCTCACCGATTACCGCGAGATCGAGGGGCAGTTCGACCATATCGTCTCCATCGGCATGTTCGAGCATGTCGGCGAGAAATTCTGGCCGGGCTATTTCGAGGTCGTCAAGCAGCGGCTGAAACCCGGCGGTAAGGCGATGGTGCATAGCATCACCATCGATGAAGAGGTATTCACGCGCACGCACGGCAAGCTGGGCTTTATCGAGACCTACATCTTCCCCGGCGGCGAGCTGCCGCCCAAATCGCGTTTTCGCGCCGCCGCCGAGAGTGCCGGCTTAAGCTGCAAGGAAATGTTCGCCTTCGGGAAGGATTACGCGCTTACCGTGCGGCGCTGGTCGGAGAA
>JAGWLJ010000054.1 GCA_028873275.1 Pseudomonadota bacterium | reverse complement strand
ATAAACCTTTCTAAAGTATACTGATTTCTGAATGACCCCGTCCATCCTCTCCCACTCCAAAGAACGCTTCATCAACCGCGAAATGTCGTGGCTGGCGTTCGATGAGCGCGTGCTGGACGAGGCATGCAATCCGGACGTGCCGCTGATCGAACGGCTGAATTTTCTTTCCATCTCCTCCTCGAACCTCGACGAGTTTTACATGGTGCGCGTGGCGGGTCTTAAGGACTACGTGCGCCAGGGCATCACCAAGGAAAGCCCGGACGGGCTGATGCCTGCCGAGGAACTGGAGCGCATCCATAAAAGCGTGGCGGCGATGGTCGAACGGCAGCATGCCTGCTGGACCGAGCTGCGCGGGCTGCTGGGGAAAGAGGGCATCGTCATGGTGCCGCGTGGAGAACTGAGCGCCCCGGAGCTGGAATGGCTGGAGAAATATTTCCTTGATAACATCTTCCCGGTGCTGACGCCGATCGCCATCGATCCGGCGCATCCTTTTCCTTTCCTGCCCAACCTGGGACTGGCGCTGATTTATCAACTGGCGGCGCATGCCAGCGGTAAGGAGCAGATCGTCATCATCCCGCTTCCGGCGCAGCTGCCACGCTTCACGCCGCTGCCCGGCAGCCTGCGCTACGTGGCGCTGGAGGATATTATCGACCTCTTCCTCACCACTATCATCCCCGGCTCGCACCGCAGCGATTCGGCGCTGTTCCGCATCATCCGCGACAGCGAACTGGATGTGGAGGAGGAAGGCGAGGATTTCGTGCGCAACTTCGAGCGCGCCGTCAAGCAGCGCCGCCGCGGCCGCGTCATCCAGATCAAGTTCGTCGCCCCGGCCAGCCGGGCGCTGGTGCAGTTCGTCTCCGAGCAGATGCAGGTCGACATGGGCGATGTGATCGAGGTCGACGGCATGCTGGGGCTGGCCAACCTGCGCGAACTGTGCGAGCACGCTCCCCCTACCCTCAAATATCCCCCTTTCCAGGTGCGCTTCCCCGAGCGCATCACCGATTACGGCGGCGACTGCTTCGCGGCCATCGCGGCCAAGGATATTGTGATTCACCATCCCTTTGAAACCTTCGACGTGGTGATCCAGTTCCTGAAGCAGGCGGCGGAAGATCCCGATGTCGTTTCGATCAAGCAGACGCTCTACCGCACCAGCAAGGATTCGCCGATTCCCCGCATGCTGATGGCGGCGGCCGAGGCGGGCAAATCGGTGACGGCGCTGGTGGAGCTGAAAGCGCGCTTTGACGAGGAGGCCAACCTCAAATGGGCGCGCGATCTGGAACGCGCCGGCGTGCAGGTAGTCTACGGCTTCGTGGCGCTGAAAACCCATGCCAAGGTGACGTTGGTGACGCGGCGGGAAGCCGGCAAGCTGGTGTCCTACGTGCATTTCGGCACCGGCAATTACCATCCCGCCACCGCCAAGGGTTATACCGACCTCTCCTTCTTCACCTGCGACCCGGAGCTATGCCGCGACGCCGCCTATCTCTTCAATTTCGTCACCGGCTACGCCCCGCCGCGCACGTTCAAGAAGCTGATCATCGCGCCGCGCGACATGCGCAAGCGCATCACGCACCTGATCGAGGACGAAATCCGCCACGCGCAGGAAGGCAGGCCCGCCGCCATCTGGGCCAAGATGAACGCACTGGTCGACGAGCAGATCATCGATATGCTTTACCGCGCCTCGCAGGCCGGGGTGGTCATCGAGCTGGTGGTGCGCGGCATCTGCTGCCTCAGACCCGGCGTTCCCAGCCTGTCGGAGAATATCCGCGTCAAGAGCATTGTCGGCCGGTTCCTCGAGCATGCGCGCATTTATTGCTTCGGCAACGGCCACGCCCTGCCCTCGCCGCAGGCCAAGGTGTTCATCGGCTCGGCCGACTGGATGCCGCGCAATTTTGACGGGCGCGTCGAGGTCATCGTCCCCATCGAAAACCCGACCGTGCATGAGCAGGTGATCAGCCAGATCATGGTCGCCAACCTCAAGGACGAAAAGCAAAGCTGGATATTGCAGCCGGATGGCACTTACAAGCGCCTGCAGGCCACCGCCGACGGCCTCTCCGCCCACGAATACTTCATCCACAACCCCAGCCTGTCAGGCCGCGGCAAGGCGCTGCAGAAGGCTAAATCAAATCAGATGCTGAGGGTGAAAAGCGCAAAAAAGCAATTGAATTGATAAAGCGAATGATATAAAATTCTTAATAATTTGCGCTGAGAGGAAATATGGCTAAAAAATATGTGTTAACCAAACCGGAAGCGTTTAGTGTTATGCGCGCGCTCCATGATGTGGGCTACTTCTATGAAACTCAATTTGATGGGGACAAGCACGCGACCGAAACCATTATAGATGAAGCTCGGCGTTCCGGACATGAAGACCTTGCTTCTACTTTGAGGGATGCACATAATGCTCTGCTTGGAGCCAAAGAAGGAAAATTTATCGAACTCGCCTTTTTCTATGAGGATAGTTCTATAGCGGACCGCATTACCGAAGAAGCCCAAAATACCAAGTTTGAAAACTCTGTTAAAGGAATTGTGAGGACAATAAGAACAATAGAAAAAAATTTTCATGCAATGACAGGTATAGTCGTTGATCTGGAAAAATCTAATAAACTACTAGCCAAAGTAAAGCATGATCACTTTCCTAAAGCATTGAGTATGATCGAACGGCTTAATCATTGGCAGGAAAAACAATCAAAATCTAAACGTTCGCCTTCTCGATAATAATCAATCCGGCGCAAGCGGGAATTCATACTCATCAGGGATTCCGGACAGGGTAACTTGCAGTCCGTAATGACGGTTGCGTAACTGACCGTCTGACTCTATAAAGCCCCCATGTCCCAGCCCACCCAGTTTGACCTGCCCGACCAACCGTTCCGCGACGGGCGCATCGGTATCATCGACATCGGCAGCAACTCGATCCGCATGGTGGTGTACGACCAGCAGAAACGCTCGCCCGTGCCCATCTATAACGAGAAGGTGATGTGCGCGCTGGGCCGTGGGCTGGCCGCCACCGGCATGCTCGATCCGGACGGCGTCGAGATGGCCAAGCAGGCGCTCAGGCGCTTCCTGGCCATGGGCCGCAATATGGAGATCACCTCGCTTTACGTCATGGCCACCGCCGCCGTGCGCGATGCCAGGGACGGCGAAGGATTCGCCCGTTACCTGGAAGACACCTACGACATCCACGTCGACACCATCTCCGGCAAGAAGGAAGCGCGGCTGGGCGCATTCGGCGTCTGCTCGTCGATGTACAAGCCCAGGGGCATCACCGGTGATCTGGGCGGCGGCAGCATGGAGCTGGTGCAGGTGGATGACGGACATATCACAGACCATGTCAGCATCGCGCTGGGCAGCCTGCGCATGATCGACGAAAGCAAGGGCGACCGCGATAAGTTACGCAAGCTGATCGGCAAGCGCTTCGATGAGCTGGAATGGCTCAGCGGCCAGAAAGTCCCGGCATTTTACGCCATCGGCGGCAGTTTCCGCGCGCTGGCGCGCATGCATATGGAATCGGTCGATTATCCGCTGCATATCCTGCATGAATACAAGGTGGACGCCAAAACTTTCCTCAATTTCGCCGGGACTATCGCCGCCATGCCGGAGGGCAAGCTGGAGAAATTCCCCGGCGTTACGGCGCGGCGCATCGCGGCGCTGCCCGGCGCGGCGATGATTCTGGAGCGCATCATTGAAACGGCGAAGCCGGAGCACATCGTTTTCTCGGCCAGCGGCATCCGCGAAGGATATCTTTACGAGAAGCTATCGCCTTATATCCGCAATCAGGACGGGCTTCTGGCGTCGTGCACGGAGTTTGCCGTCAAGGGCGGGCGCTCCACGGCTTACGCCAACGAGCTTTTCACCTGGATGTATCCGCTATTGGAGAAGGAAAGTGAAAAGGAGCGGCGCCTGCGGCTCGCTTTCTGCCTGCTTTCCGACATCGCGCTGCACATTCACCCCGAGTATCGTGCAGAATGGGCGTTTCACCGCATCCTGCATTCGGCGCTGACCGGATTGACGCACCGCGAGCGCGTAAAGGTTTCTCTGGCGCTTTATCACCGCTACCAGTTCAAGCTGAAAGACGAATGGCCGTCGCTCAGGCTGCTGAAATCCGGCGACCGCGAATGGGCAAAGCTGGTGGGCAGCGCCGCCAACCTGGCCTATCATTTAACCGGCAGCATTCCCGGTAATCTGCACAAAACCGCCTTTATTACCGAGAAAAATCAACTGTCGCTGCAGCTGGGCGGCAACATGCAGGATGTGCTGGGCGACGCCGTCAAGCGGCGCATGGACGGCGTGCGCGAAGCTTACAGGGATTTCACCGCTTAGCGATTGTTATCGCTGCCGTCGGCGCTGAAATTATCGCGGTCGCGTTCTTCATCGGAACGCATGCCGTCGCCGCCATGATGCTCGCCATGCATTTCACGATGCACCGCTTTCATCTCATGGCGTTTCATGGCGCGCACCTCGTCGCGGGACAGCTTGCCATCGTGGTTTTTATCGGCCTCCTTGAACTTATGAGCAAAGAAGCGATCGTATTCCTTGCGGCTGATATAGCCGTCATGATTGGTATCGGCCTCGGCGAAGAAACGATCCACCATCGCATCGAGCTTCCTATCCATCCCTTCCTTGTGGTCGCGCTCGTCATATTCGGCGCCGGCCTGGCTATAGGACTGGTTGGGGCTCATGGATGAATTATCGCCACGGCCCTGGTAGCCCGGCTGGCTGGTGCAGGCCGGCAGCGCCACCAGCGCGGCCAGGCCGAGGATAGCGGCATGTTTTTTCATACGTTCCCCCTGTGTGTGGATGCAGGGGATAGTTATGCACGCCTGAAGATCAAAAAACGATACAGGGCCGTTCCGATAATTATCAAATCCATGCAAAATGGAGTATTTTCGCCGCGTTTCGCATAGGTTTCGGCGCGTTTCGATGCGGTTTCGCATCGTTTTGCCGCATTTCGATGCCGTTCGGAGGCGTAACAATATCGTTTCGCTACGCTTTTTCAATGCCCCGCAACAGGTGAAGGGTTTTATTTCAATGTCTTATGCAAAATCTTTTTCGCTTTTGCATTTTTCCGTGTGACATTGTGTGACATCCGCCCTTTCCGCAGGCGGAGGAAACACAGGCAGAGTTTAGGACTGCAGGGAGTGGCAGGGAAGAGAGAATAGCATCACTCCAGTGAAAGCCGGCTGACGGCATTACAAATACCGGTCGTCCTTCAGCAGGTAATTCTGCACGTAGTCGCGCACGCCGTGTTCGAGCGGGGTGAAGGGGTCGGTGTAGCCGGCGGCGCGCAGGCGGTCGATGCGGGCCTCGGTGAAATACTGGTATTTGGGCACGAGGTCGGCCGGCATGTCGATATAGCTGATGTTGGGCTTGCGGCCGATGGCGCTGAAAATCGCCGCCGCCATTTCGTTGAAGGTGCTGGCCCGCCCGGTGCCGAGATTGAACAGGCCGGACACTTCCGGATGGTCGAGGCACCACAGCATGACGCGCACGTTGTCCTTCACATAAATCACATCGCGCTTCTGCTCGCCGTTGGGATATTGCGAATTGTAGGAACGGAACAACCGCACCGCCGCGCCCTGAATAGCCTGCTCGGCCATCTTGGTGATGACGCTGCGCTGGTCGTCCTTGTGGTATTCGTTGGGGCCATAGGTGTTGAAGAACTTGAGGCCCACCCATTGCGGGCGCGAGGCGCGCGGGGCGGTGGCTGCCACGTGCATGTCGAACAGGTGCTTGCTCCAGCCGTAGCCGGACAGCGGAATCAGCCGGCGCATCTGCGCCAGGTCGAGGATGTCGTCGAAGCCCTGGCTGCCGTCGCCGTAGGTGGCGCCCGAGGAGGCGTATACCAGACGCACCCCGCGCTCGCCGCACCAGCGCCACAGCTTCAGCGACAGCGCGAAGTTGTGCTTGAGAATGAGATCGATGTTTTTTTCCGTCGTCGAGGAGACGGAAGCCAGGTGGAAGATCATGTCGAGCTGCTGGTGGTGCGTGTCCAGCCAGTCGAACAGCTGCTCCGGCATGATGATCTCCGATACCGGGTGCTTGGCCAGGTTGCGCCATTTCTCGCTGCCGCCGAAGGCGTCGCATACCGCCACGTCGTGCGTGCCGCGCTCCAAGAGCGCCGCCACCAGGTTGGAGCCGATGAAGCCGCCGCCGCCCGTAACCAGTATGGTTTTCATGGTGTTTCTCCTAAAGTTCCATGCTAACATGACGCGTTTAAGAAAGAGTAAAGCGACAGACGAGGCTAATATGCAGAAAGATAACAAATTTTTCGAAGATATGGCGAAGCTGGCCAGCGGCGCGGCGGGCAGTTTCATGGATATGAAACGCGAAATGGACGCCATGGTCGCCCGCCAGGTGGAGAAATTCCTCCAGCATATGAACCTGGTGACCCGCGAGGAGTTCGACGCCGTGCAGGGAATGCTGGCCAAGGCACGGGAAGAACAGGAAGAAATCAAAAAGCGGCTGGACGCACTGGAAAGCCAGATCCGGCGCTAGGCCACAGCCGCCCTCGCCTCCCTGCTGGGCATGCAAATATCAGTTTGATTTTTAATAATAAAATAAATTTTGTTCATCCTTTCTTAAAGTGATGGCTTTTTGAAAAATTCCATGTAAGGATCGCGTAAATACAGCTGCTGCTGTCGATAAAAAATCAGTATTCAAATATAACGATCCGGAGGAAGACAATGTCGTCGATGATACCAGCCGACCCGATGTTCAATCCCCTCGACATTGCCGAGCGCGTCGTCATGGACCGCGACTGGGTGTTCGACCGTCCCGACGAGGCGGAGCTGATCGCCGAGATGAACGGCGTGTGGTGCAACTATCGCATCTGGTTCAACTGGCAGGAAGACTCCGGCGGGCTGACGCTGTGCTGCGCGCTCGACAGCAAGCTGCCCAAAAACATGCTCGCCAAAATGCATACGCTGCTGGCGCTGGTGAATGAGAAATTGTGGCTCGGGCATTTCGACATCAGTTCGGAAGACGGCGCGGTGACCTTCCGCCACTCGCTGCTGCTGCGCGACGGCGCCACCACCAACGCCGAACACCTGCGCGAGCTGCTCGACCTCGCCATCGAGGAATGCGAGCGCTTCTATCCCGCCTTCCAGTCGGTGGTGTGGGGCGGCAAATCGCCCGCCGAGGCCATCGAGATCGCCATGTTCGAGACGGTGGCGGAAGCTTGAACAAGCAATCACAGGAAAATGTATGTTCACAATCCATTTTGATGGCAATCATGAAATAAATGGCGTGCGCGTCGCCGGTGACTACTCTCAACAGGTCAAGTCATTACAAACCGCATTAAATGAGCTATTGGTTAAGGCAGTGCGCGCAGCAGATGATGGCGCCAGAAAAGAAGTATCTTTGCCTGTTTTAGAGAAGGCGCTGCAAGACATCATCTCCCACGTTAATGAAGCAAATCAGAAAATAGTGGGGCCTGAATTTAGAAGTCATGCAAGATTTGAAAATTTAGCAGGATATGGAAATCCAGATAAATCCACACATCGAACACGCAGGCCAGGCAATTCGCCGCGTATTACTCATCAGGAAATACTAGATAGAATAGCCAAAAGTGATGAAGAAAACAGGGGTAGATAATAAAGTAGAATCCGATAGCAAACACTTCTTGACATCCAATGCTCGGCATCTGACATCATGATGCCATGAATTCTCCCTCCCTCCTCCTCGTCGGCTGCGGCAAGATGGGCGGCGCGCTGCTGGCGCGTTGGCAGGAAAAATTTCCGCAGGCGAAGATCGCCGTCATCGAGCCCGGCGCCGCGCAGGCGGGATGGCATAAGAATCTCGTAGCGCTGCCTAAGGATTTCAATCCCGATATCATTATCTTCGCCGTCAAGCCGCAGCAGCTGGCAGAAATATTACCCTCCTACCGCCAGCGCTTCAGCACCGCACCGCTTTACATCTCCATCGCCGCCGGAAAAACGCTGGGCTTTCTGGCAGGGCATCTTGGCTCTGACGCCCGCATCGTGCGCGCCATGCCAAGCCTGCCAGCCACC
>JAGWLJ010000320.1 GCA_028873275.1 Pseudomonadota bacterium | reverse complement strand
CATCGTGCGCGCCGACCCGGCGGTGAGCAATATCGTCGGCTTCACCGGCGGCGGCCAGACCAACAGCGGCAATATGTATATCGGCCTCAAGCCCATTTCCGAGCGCAAGCCCATCGACCAGGTGATAGCGCGCCTGCGCAAAAAACTTTCGCATGAGCCGGGGGCAAAACTCAGATTGCAGGCGCAGCAGGACGTGCGCGTCGGCGGGCGGTTCAGCCAGGCGGAATATCAGTACACGCTGCAGGCCGATAATTTGAAAGACCTGCGCATCTGGGCGCCGCGGCTTTACCGCGCCATGCAGCAGATTCCGATCCTTGCCGACGTCAACACCGACCAGCAGGACGCCGGGCTGGAGACTTATATTACTTATGACCGCGACACCATGGCGCGGGTCGGCATCACGCCGAACGAGGCCGACCAGACCTTGAACGACGCCTTCGGCCAGCGGCAGGTTTCCACTATTTATAATCCCTTAAATCAGTATCATGTGGTGATGGAAATTTCGCCTAAATATCTTGAGAACACCGATTCGCTGAAAAGCACTTACGTCATGGCGCCGGGCGGCGCGGTGCCGCTGCCGGCGGTTACCAGTTACGGGCCGGCCAACACGCCGCTCGCGGTCAACCACCAGGGGCAGTTCGCCGCGACGACGATTTCCTTCAACCTGCCGCCCGGCGTGTCGCTCGGGCAGGCGGCGGACGCCATCAACGAAACCTTCACGCGGCTTGGCGTGCCGGACACGGTGCACGGCAGCTTCCAGGGCACGGCGCGGGCGTTCGAGGAGTCGCTCGCGTCGCTCGGCTGGCTGCTCTTTGCGGCGGTGCTGACGATTTATATCGTGCTCGGCATGCTTTATGAAAGTTACGTCCATCCGCTGACGATTCTTTTTTCCAGCCTCTTTCCGGCGGGCGTCGGCGCGCTGCTGGCGCTTAAGCTATTCCACATCAATCTTGACCTTATCTCCGGCATCGGGATTCTGCTTTTAATCGGCATCGTCAAGAAGAACGCCATCATGATGATCGATTTCGCCATCGAGACCGAGCGCAGTGAAGGCCTCCGCCCGCGCGAGGCAATTTACAAAGCCTGCCTGATGCGCTTCCGCCCCATCATGATGACGACCATGGCGGCGCTCTTTGGCATGCTGCCGCTGGCGCTGGGCCGCGGCGACGGGGCGGAAATCCGCGTGCCGCTCGGTGTCGCCATCGTCGGCGGGCTGATGGTGAGCCAGGTGCTGACGCTTTACACCACGCCGGTGGTGTACCTCTACCTCGATCGTTTCCGGCTGTGGGTACTCGGTCGCCCGCGCCATGCCGAGGGCTTTGCCTCATGAAGCGCACTTTAGTTATCTCCTGCCTGTTGCTTTCGGCCTGCGCCGTCGGGCCGGATTACAAGCGCCCGCCAGTGGCCACGCCGTCGCATTTCAAAGAAGGCGGCATCGAGTGGAAAACCGCTGAGCCGCAGGATGTATCGCTCACGGACTGGTGGCAGATGTTCCATGACCCTGAACTGGATAAGCTCGAAACGCAGGTGGTGATCTCCAACCAGAACATCAAGGCGGCGGAGGCTTCATACCGGCAGGCGCAGGCACTGGTGGCCGAAGCGCGCAGCGCCTATTTTCCTTCCGTCACCGCCAG
>JAGWLJ010000053.1 GCA_028873275.1 Pseudomonadota bacterium | reverse complement strand
AAGGTCGATGTCGCTCGAGTAATTAAGCTCGCGCGCGCCCAGCTTGCCCATGGCCAGCACAATGACGCCGCTTTCCCGCGATGGCGCATCCGGATGCGCAAGCTGTATCTCGCCGCGCTCATGCGCTTTTGTTAGCAGCGTATCAACCGCCATGACCAGGCAGCGCTCGGCGAACTCGGAAAGCGCCGCCATCACGCGTTCCAGCG
This sequence comes from Pseudomonadota bacterium, assembly GCA_028873275.1. GTDB lineage: Bacteria > Pseudomonadota > Alphaproteobacteria > Rickettsiales > SXRF01 > JABDCD01. The sequence continues at coordinate 7,829 of JAGWLJ010000053.1, read as the reverse complement.
ACCACAGCCCGCCGATATCGGCCAGCGCCGCCAGCAGCGCCAGCCTGCCCTTGGCTATGCGCAGATGGCGAGCCAGCTCCATTCCCTCCCCCGCAGGGGGAGAAGCTAATTCTGCTACCAGTTTTGCATAGGCCTCATCCGCACCGAGCGATGCCAGATCGCGAACCGTTTCAGAATACTGCAGCAGCAGGTGCGAAAGATAGGGAGAGTTGCCGAAAATAGCGGCAAGCAGCGGCTCGGGCGCGCCGGCTACCTGCATCTCCCGCCATTTCTCCATGCCGCGCGCGGCATTTTCCGCCGAGAAGGCTTGGGGCAAATTATCGCGTAGCTCTTTCATATCGCCGATTCTATACTATTCCCATGAAGGACTTCATCAAATTCGTCATCGGCACGACACTGGGGCTGATCGTGGCGGCGCTGGTCGCTTTCAACGGCCTGCTGCTGTGGGTGGCCACCGGCCCGCGCTCGCTCGACCGGCTGTCGCTCTATATTGCCCGTTCGTTCGACCCGGCCGACGGGAGCTACCACGTCGCCATCGGCCATACCTGGCTGATCTGGGACGGCTGGAAGCATCCCATCGACATCCGCCTGCGCGATGTCGCCGTGCTGACGCGCGAGGGGCAAACGTTTTCCACCTTCCCGGAAATTTCGGTGGGCGTTGACCCGCTGTCGCTGCTGCGCATGCGCATCCTGCCGACGTCTCTGACCATCAATCATCCCGCCATCCGCCTGTTCCAGAACGCCGGCCGCTCGATCAGCTTCGGCTTTGAAAAGGAAGAAGCGCCAGCCAGCGCCCCTGAATCCTCGCTGGAAACAACCGTGCCTTTTGTTGCCGTGCTGGCGGCACTGCTTTCTCCCGATTCCAACCTGAGCAAGCTACGCGCCATTACTATTCTCGACGCCGACGCCGGCATTGGCAATCCGCAGAAAGGCGTTTTCTTCAAAGCCAGCCACGTTAACCTGATCTTCCGCCGCAACCGGGCCGGGCTGGTGCAGGCGGAAGCCAATGCCGCCATCGTCTATGCCGATTACCAGTCCTCGCTCTCCGCTCAGTTTGCCTTCGACGCTGAAAGCCCAATCGAGGGGCGCATCGCCTTCACGCCGCTGCTACCGGGAACGCTGGCGGCGCTGTTTTCCGATAATCCTTTAGTCAATGCCGTGCATTTTCCCATCGGCGGAAATATCCGGCTGTCGCTGACGCGTGACGGCGCGCTGGACCGGTTGGCTTTCGCCATCGACGGCGGCAAGGGCGACATCGAAACCGACAAGCTGGAGGGGCCGCTGCCGGTCGATACGCTGCATGCCGAGGGCCAGGTCGGCAATCACGGCAATGACATCCAGTTTGATACGCTAACGGCCAGACTTGGCGGCATCGGCCTTGCTGCTGACGGCATTATCTCGCTCACCGACGGCGACATGGCGGCACGCGGGCATGTAACAATTAAAAATGCCGAGGCCAAAGATGTGCGCCTGTTGTGGCCGCCCGGACTGTCGCCGGAATCGCGTCAATGGGTGACGGAAAACATCCTGGAAGGCAAGGTGCCGGAAGCGTCAGCGACCATCAACATTGCCTCCGGCGACCGCGCCAAACCTGTTCTGCCAAAGGAGGATATCGACGCTTCCATCCGGCTGGAAGGCGCAAAAATCCACTACCTGCCGGAGCATCCGGCGGTGACCCATGTGCGCGGCGTGGTGCATGTCGACGCAGCAAGCCTCGACGCCACCATCGACTCCGCCGACTACCTCAGGGAAACGAAACTATCCAACGGCAAGCTATTGCTCGACGATCTCAATGCCGACAATCCTTATATCAAGCTCAGCTTCGATGCGGTTTCTCCCGCCCGCGACATCGTGCATCTGCTCGGCCTGCCGCGCCTCAAGCTGGCGGCCAAGCTCGGGCTGCATGAGGAAAGCGCCGCAGGCAGCGCCAAAGGAACAGCGGCGCTCAGCTTCCATTTCTTCGCGCCCAAAGAGGCCAGCGATGATGATTTCACCTATGACATCAGCGCCGAGCTGCAAAACGTCGCCGCGCCCGGCCTGCTGCAGAAATTCGACATCGGCGGCGCCGATGGCAAGCTCACCGTCAACAACAGCGGCCTGGAATTCAAAGGCGCCGGAAACGTCAACGGCGCCAGCGCCTCCAGCGCCGACGTACGCTACCGGTTCACGCCGGAAAAAGGCCTGGATACGTTTATCGATGTCACCGCCAGCGCGCCGGTGGAATCCCTGCCGCGCTTCGGCTATCCCGCCTTCCCCTTCGTCAAGGGAACGCTGGGCGTCAAGGCCAGCGTCAGGCAGGGCGCGGCGCAGGAATCCTCCGAGGCGGCCATCGACCTGACCAATACCGCCGTCGATCTCGCCGTACTGCGCTGGAACAAGCCCGATAAAGAACCGGCTTCGCTCGAGCTGAAGGCGGAGAAAAAAGAAGGCGTGGTGACCATCCCGTCTTTCCGCATCAAAGGCAAGGACATGGAGGCGCACGGCGCGGTGGCGCTGGACAAGGAGTTCGCCATCAGCCGCGTCGAGATGGATAAGCTCACGCACGGCAACAATGACCTTGACCACCTGCTCTATGAAAAAACGGAGGGCTACCGCATTGAAGCCAACGGCCGTAGCGCCGACGCCAGCCCCTGGATGGAGAGCGATGGCACGGAAAGCACCTTTTCCTTCGAGCATTTTCCGCCGCTTTCACTGAAACTCGACGTCCAGCGGCTGGTGACGGGAAAAGGGCATGAGCTGGCCGTCGCAAAAGGCGAAGCCGAGTGCGACGCCGCGCACTGCAACGACGCCAATATCTCCGGCCGCACCGTTGACGGCAAGCCCTATGCCTTCCGCATCCTGAAGAATCCCAAGGGCATCCGCCAACTGTCGCTGCATGCCGAAAACGCCGGCGCCTTCCTCAAAGGCATCGGAATTATCGACAGCCTGGAGGGTGGCGATCTTACCATCACCGGCAATTACTCCGACGACGGCAACGGCAGCCGACTCGGCGGCCGCGCCGACATCAAGGATTACACCATCAAGAATGCGCCGGTGCTGGCGCGCATCTTGTCGCTGGCGTCGCTGACCGGCTTCTTCGACACGCTGCAGGGCAAGGGCATTCATTTCGACCGGCTGACCGCGCCGTTTACCCTGGCCGGCGACGTCATCACGGTAGAAAAAGGCAAGATGCACGGCGACGCCATCGGCATGACCGCCGACGGCACCATCACCTTTCCAAAACAGTTCATGGATATCCAGGGCACGGTAGTGCCGTCCTACACGCTCAATAGCGTGCTGGGCAACGTGCCGCTGGTCGGCCATATCCTTACCGGCGGCGAAGGCCAGGGCATTTTTGCGGCGCGCTACGGCGTCAAGGGCTCGGTCGAAAATCCGGATGTCACCGTCAACCCGCTGGCCATACTCACGCCCGGCTTCCTGCGCGGCGTATTCGACATTTTTGATCTGCCGGAGAAGAAAGAATAAAAAACGCTTGAGCCTTTACGCCGCTGGCGTATAGCAGATTATTATCTTCCGTAACCATGGAGATTCATTATGAACCGCATCGCCTCTTTCGTCGTTCCCGCGTTCCTCGCGTTCGCCGCGCCCGCGCAGGCTGCCACCGAGACTTACGCTTTCGACCCCATGCACGCCAGCGTCACCTGGTTCATCAATCATTTCGGCTTCTCCAATCCTTCCGGCAAATTCACCGCCGTACAGGGCACGCTGACGCTGGATGACGCCCATCCGGAGAACAGCAAAGTCGCCGTCACCATCACCATCGGCAATCTTGTCACCGGCATCGACAAGCTGGATGCCCATCTCAAGAGTGCCGATTTCTTCAACGCCGACCAGTTTCCCACCGCCAGCTTCACCAGCGATAAGGTCGAGCGCACCGGCGATAAGACAGCCAAAGTCAGCGGCATGCTGACGCTGCACGGCGTAACGAAACCGGTAACGCTGGAGGTGACGCTCAATAACATCGGAGAAAGCCCTATCACCAAGAAAAAGACTGCCGGCTTTAGCGCCACCGCGATGCTCAAGCGCTCCGATTTCGGTATCGATAAATACCTCCCAGGCCTTGGCGATGACGTGAAGCTCATCATCGAAACCGAAGCGGCGCTGCAACCGTAACGCATCAACCGCGGCGCAGTTTTTTATCGCTTATTGATTTTCCGCTGATCCCAAACGCATGGGATATTGATGGCGGGCGGGTCTAGCCTTCTCCTGCAACTATCAGCAGAGGAGAATGTTATGCAGCACAAGGTTAAAGACGTAATGAAGCCTGATCCGGCGGTGATTTCTCCGGATATGAGCCTGCAGGAAGCGGCGCGCAAAATGGCCGAGATCGACTGTGGCGTATTGCCGGTGGGCAAAGGCGACGATCTCGAGGGCATCATCACCGACCGCGACATCGTAACCCGCGCAGTAGCCAAGGGCAAGGATGTCAGCCGCGAAAAAGTGCGCGACTACATGACCGAGGGCGTCTGCTATTGCAGCGAAGATGACTCGCTGGCCGATGCAGCTAAATCCATGCAGGAAAACCAGGTGGCGCGGCTGATGGTGAAGGATGATGGAGGCCGTACCAGCGGCATTCTCTCGTTCGGAGCCATTCTGCGCAAAAATGACGATTCTGAGGAAATCACCGAGGTCGTCGAATGCGCCACAGGCAAGAATGCCGCGTAAGCGTGACCATGCGCAGCTTTGATGCAATGGCGGCAGCTTGTACATGGTAATTTTATCCCAAAGCGGCAACGGTGGTTTCTCACCAGGAACGTGAGCAATTCAATCACTTAAACGAGAGGAGATTGCCTTATGAAAAACTACCAGAACCTATTTGCCTGCACCGCTTTGGTCCTTGCCATGGCGGCCGCCCCGGCGCTGGCGCGCGCGGCTTCCGACAACTCCAGCAGCTCCGACATGAGCTCCAGCGGATCGAGCGCATCCAGCCCAAGTACTTCGAGCAGCCCGAGCGCTTCGAGCAGCATGTCGGGCAGCCAGCGCTATTCCGAGATGACTTCGTCGGATTGCTCCTCGCTGCCGTCGCATAAAAGCTCCTACAGCAGCTCGGAATACAACAATCGCATGGAGTACTGTCGCAACCTGACCGGCAAGACCAGCGCCAGCAGCGGCGGCACCGGCTCTTCCGGCAGCAGCCGTTATTAATGGTTTTCTCCCAATACGGAAAAGGGCGCAGGTCTTGCGCCCTTTTCTTTTAGCCCCAGGAAAGGATACGCATGCCCCATACCGCCTTACAGAAAATCGTTTCCATTGGCCAGCAAACGCCCGGCCAGGCCACGCCGCTGGCGCTCTGGCGGCTCTGCCAGGCGGCGCATGGCGACAGCGGGCGCAACCTGCCGGACGAAACGGGAAAGGCGCTGCAGGAGATTCAGCGGAATTTCAAGGAAAAGCTCGATTCCCTGCCTTACCGCCAGCTGGTGGAAGACGGGCATCTCTCCCAGCTGCTTGACGATTACCTGGGGCTGATGGCCATCGCCAGTGAGAAAATGCTGGATTATCTCGAATTGGTAGGCGATTATGCGGCCGGCCGGCGCGAGGAGGAAAAACTCCGCCGCTACGCCGAGGAACGCGACTACTATTACCACAATCCGCAGGTGATCCAGGAGATCGGCCTGCGCTTTAAGGGATTGATTGTAAAGCCATGAAGCATTGGACGCTGGACGATATCGCCTGGGAGCAGTTCGATCGCAGCAAGCTGCGGCCGGAGCTGCTGTCGCTGGTCAAGGCGGCGTGCATGGTGGAGCATAACGGCGAGGATTACGCGCGTTACCTGTGCGAAGTGTTCCATGACGATCCCGAATTCCAGCAGGCGGCGCGGGACTGGGCCCAGGAAGAAGTGCAGCATGGCCAGGCCCTGCGCAAATGGGCGGAAATCGCCGATCCCGATTTCCGCTTCGATCAAAGTTTCAGTGATTTTACGACCGGTTACAAACTGCCGGCCGGCATCAGCACCTCCGTGCGCGGCTCGCGGCCGGGCGAACTGGTCGCCCGCTGCGTGGTTGAAAGCGGCACCAGCACCTATTACACCGCCATCAGCGAATATACCGATGAGCCGGTGCTGAAGCAGATCTGCGCCCATATCGCCGCCGATGAATTCCGCCATTACAAACTTTTCTACGACCATCTCAGGCGCTACCTGAAACAGGAAAAAATGAGCATCTGGGCAAGGTTACGCGTGGCACTGGGTCGCGTTACCGAAAGCGAGGACGACGAGCTGGCCTATGCTTTCTACGCCGCGCATACGAGCGGCGACACCTATGACCGCAAGCGCTACGCAAAACGTTATCTTTCCGCCGTTTCGCGCATTTACCGCCGCCCGCATATCGAGCGGCTGGCCGCCATGGTGCTCAAGGCTGCGGGCTTAAAACCTAATGGCAGACTCGGCCGCGCCTCCGGCTGGCTGGCCTGGCAGGTCATGCGCCTGCGCGCCGCTTAGGCATCGTTTCGCTCATTTTCCCTATTGTTTGAAGCATTTTCGCCGCGGTCTGGCACCGTTTCGGCGTGTTTCCATGCCGTTCGGCAATGTTTTGCATCGTTATAGTGGCGCTTTCTGCTATCAGATACGCCAAAGAGGCGTGCATAATCTGCCATTTTCACTATTATTTCCTTATCTGCCCCGGAAGAAACACTCATGAAAAGCCCCAGCCAACGCAGTATTCCGAAACTGGCCGCCGCCATCCTCGATGCCGAAATCTACGTCATCCATGAGGAGGAAAAACTGCCTCCCCATACTTTCCGGCAATACATGAAAGAGGAAGAAGCCTCCTGCACGGAAGGGGTAAGCATTGGCCACGTCACGCCCCATCAGCGGAAACTGCATATTGAACAGAATAAAACCTATTTAATGGCGAAGCCGTTATGGAACGCGCTGGAAACCCTGTCGACCATGCCGGAGAACAGCCCCACCTACCCGCCGGGCGAGATGCGCCATTGGATCGGCGATATACTGGAGCCTCAGGAAATACTGTCCTTACAAATGCATGAAATCATTTTGGACCGCATGGCGGAACGCTGCCGGTATCTGCAACGCAGCCTTGAACGGGAAAGCCAGGAGGAATTCAGGGAACAGGGTGCGGAAGAAATTTCCCAGAGCGCCCGCGATTTCGCCATTGCCGCCCGCCGCCTCAACCGCCTGAAAATCGATTGCGGCCAGCTGTGCAGAAAAATCGGCCTGCGCGTTTTCCACGAACCAGGCCAGGGCCGCGGCTGATTGCCATAGAGACTTTATTTTTTCCTCCTCATAATAAGAAATAATGGAGGGAATTATGTCTTCTTCATCGAAATTTACAGCAGTACTCCTGCTTGCCGCGCTGCTTACCGCATGCGGCGACCGGCCGGGAGAGCGGGCATTATCGGGGGGCGCCATCGGCGCCGGTGTCGGCGCGGCGGGTGGCGCACTGATCGGCGGAGATCCGCTGACCGGAGCAGTAGTCGGCGGCGGCGTAGGGGCCGTGACCGGCGCCGTCACCAATAAGCGGCAGATCGATCTGGATCGGTAATGTGAGAAGCTTGACACTTATATAAATATTTAATACTCGTACCCTTTAGTTAATAAAAAATTAGCAAATGAGGTGCGAGTATGACAAAGGAAGCCGCCATTAATAATTTCCAAAAAGAATTACTGCCTCTGTTAAAAAATCTGGCAGCCAATCTGGAAAAAGCAGAGGGGGGATATTCGGGCTTCCGGCTCTATAGACCGGGGAAAATAGGATATTACGGCACTACGCTGAATAGCGGCTTCTGCCGTGGCAATGGCACGGGAGCGGCTGATTTTGATACAGTGGTATATTATGGGCACGAACCACAGTTGAGCTTTCTTATAAAAGATA
>JAGWLJ010000052.1 GCA_028873275.1 Pseudomonadota bacterium | reverse complement strand
CGGCCTCCTGAATGGCGCGTTCGCCTATGAGCTTGCTGGCGCCATAGGAGTTGACCGGCGCCGTCGGCTCGTCCTCGCGGCGCGGCGCGCTGCCGCTGCCGTCAAATACGTAATCGGTGGAATAATGCACCAGCGGTAATTTCCTGGCCTTGCACCAGGCCGCCAGTTCGCTCACTGCCGCGCCGTTGACGCGCAGGGCTTCCGCCCTTTCTCCGTCCTCGGCCTTGTCCACCGCCGTATAAGCGGCGGCGTTGATGACGGCGGAAACCGGCCTTCCGGCCAGCCAGCTCTCCAGTTTTTTGATGAAATCCGCATCGCCCAGATCGACGGCGCTGCGCTCCGGTGCCAGGGCGCGTTCGTTGAGCAGCCAGACGAGGGCGCGGCCGACCTGTCCGCTTCGGCCTAGTATGAGGATATCACCGCTCATCCAGTATGCGCCGCAAATATTGCCCGTATTCGTTGCCGTTATAAGCTGCCACCAGCTTTTCAAATTGCGCGGCGTCGATGAATCCCTTGCGCAGGGCAATTTCCTCGAGGCAGGCGATTTTCAATCCCTGCCGCGCCTCGATGGTCTGCACGAAATGCGCCGCCGACAGCAGTGAATCCGGCGTACCGGTATCGAGCCAGGCCGTGCCGCGTCCCAGCAGCTGCACCTTGAGCTTACCTTTGGCCAGGTAGGCCTTGTTGACGTCGGTGATCTCCAGCTCGCTGCGCGCCGAGGGCTTCAGCGCTTTGGCGATCTCCACCACCTGCCGGTCATAAAAATACAGGCCCGTCACCGCCAGCGACGATTTGGGCTGCTTCGGTTTCTCCTCGATGGAAAGGGCTTTGCCGCCGCCATCCATTTCCACCACGCCGTAACGCTCCGGGTCGCGCACGTGATAGGCGAATACGATGCCGCCTTCACCGAGGCGTGTGGCGGCTTCGACATTGGCCGCCAGCGTGTCGCCGTAGAAAATATTATCACCCAGTATCAGGCAAACAGAACTGCCATCAATGAAGGATTCGCCGATGGTGAAGGCCTGTGCGATGCCTTCCGGCTTGGGCTGCGGGCGGTATTCCAGCGACAGGCCGAAGCGGCTGCCGTCTCCCAGCAGCGCCTGCATGGCGGGCAAATCCCGCGGCGTCGAGATGATGAGGATGTCGCGGATGCCCGCCAGCATCAGGATGGAGAGCGGGTAATAGATCATCGGCTTGTCGTAAATCGGCAGCATCTGCTTGCTGATCGCCGCCGTCACCGGCGCGAGCCTGGTGCCCGAGCCGCCCGCGAGAAGAATGCCTTTCATCGTTTGCCCATAATCATGTTGCACCACGCTTCATTCTCCAAATACCACTCTACCGTTCTCTCCAATCCCTGTTCCAGCTTATAGCGTCGCGTAAATCCCAGTTCGCGCTGCGATTTGCTGTCATCGATGGCATAGCGGCGGTCATGCCCCAGCCGGTCGGTCACGAAAGCGATCTGGTCGGCATAGCTGCCTGAAGATTTGGGCCGTTTTTGATCGAGCAGGGTGCAGATCTGCCTCACCAGCGTCAGATTCTCGACCTCGTTATCCCCGCCGAAATCATACACCTCGCCGGGTGTGCCCTTGGTCAGCGCCAGCCACACGCCTTCGCAGTGATCTTCTACATGAATCCAGTCGCGCACGTTTTTGCCGTCGCCGTAAACCGGCAGTTTTTTGCCGGCCAGGGCACAGCGGATCATGTTGGGAATCAGCTTTTCCGGATGCTGGCGCGGGCCGTAATTATTGGTGCAGTGGGTGACGATCACCGGCAGGCCGTAGGTTTCATGCCAGGCGCGGGCCAGATGGTCGGCGGCGGCCTTGGAGGCGGAGTAGGGGGAGTTGGGCCGCACCGGCGAGGCTTCGCTGAATTTCCCGGTCGGCCCCAGCGAGCCGTAGACTTCATCGGTGGAAATCTGCACGAAGCGGAATTCCGGTTTGCCGTCCCAATATTCGCGGCAGGCCTCCAGCAGCTGGAACGTGCCGGTGATATTGGTGTCGATGAACGGCTTGGGTCCCGCGATGGAATTGTCGACATGCGATTCGGCGGCGAAATTAATCACCGCGTCGATGGCATGCTCGCGCAGCAGCCGGCGCACGAGGTCGCGGTCGGCGATGTCGCCGACGACGAGGCTGGCGTGCTTGTCGACATTCTCCCGGTGCCCGGCATAGGTCAGCGCGTCGAGCACGACGACCCTGCAGCCGCGCGCCGCGCACTGCGCCACGAAGCTGCTGCCGATGAACCCGGCCCCGCCGGTGATGAGAAGGGATGCCGTCATTGCAAATGAAAACTCACCGGGATCAGGAATTCCATCAGGTCGCTCTGGGGGTAGTCGGTGGGCACGGCGGGCACCGGGTTGGCGCGGCGGATCATGTCGATGGCGGCATGGTCGAGCAGCGGGAAGCCGGTGCTGCGCTCCAGCACGTAATAGCGGATATTGCCCTGTCGGTCGATGCGGATGCGCACCACCGTGTCGCCCTGCTGGCCGGTGTTGCGCGCCTCGTCGGGGTAGAGCTTGAATTTCTGGATCCACAGCGAGATCAGCTGCTCGTAGCGCGAAACGATCTCGGCGTCGCGGGCGGCGCTGTTGCCGGTGGGCGCGCCGGCGGATTTGGCGGCGCCGGTATCGCGCACGAACTGCCGCGCCGTGTTATGCGCCGGCGCGAACAGCGTTTCAGGATTGGGCGGCGCTGCTTTGATGGCGGATTTGGGCGCGGCGATGGCTTTCGCCACGGCGCGATCGACTGGCGCCTGGTCGCGCACCAGGTGCGAGATGGTATCCTCGACATTGGTATTATTGGGCTGGGCGGGCTGCGGCGGCGGCTCTCCCTCGCCGGCGTCGCCCAGCTTGATGTTGAGCACGTGCACCGGCACGTCCACCACCTTGAGCCCCGGCGTCAGGTACCATACGTAAAGCCCGGCCAGGTGCATGGCCAGCGCGGCCAGCAGCGTCAGCAGGAAATAATCCTGCCCGATATAATCCTGCCGCTTACTCGACATGCACCTGCGCTTTCGACTGGGTGACGACCGAGAGATTCCTGCCGCCGGCGGCCTTGATGGCGTCCATCAGCTCGATCATGCGGTTGGCGGGCACCGTGGCGTCGGCCCTGACGGTGACGACGCGGTTTGGGTTGGCCTCAAGCTGCAGGGCGAGGCGCTTCTGCATTTCCTCCATCGGCACGATCTCGTCATCGACGATGATCTCGTCATGGCTGCCCAGCAGCACCTCGACATGGCCTTCGTCCATCAGCTTGCCGCTCTGCGCCACCGGAGGGTCGATGGGGATGATTTCGAATTTCTCGATGCTGCCCGCCACCATGAAAAAGATCAGCAGGAACATCGACACGTCGATCAGCGGGATCAGGCTGATCTCGATGCGTTTGCGATGCGTGCGGGGGAAGTCCATCAGGCTCTTTCCCAGGATGAGGGCGGTTTAAGAGCATCCACATGCGAAAATGGCGCGGGCGGTATCTTTTTATCGATCATTTTCATCACGTGATCGAGTTTCTGACAGGCGAGTTGCAGGGTGCCAAGCACGCCATGGCGCAGGGTTTCTACGGTGGTGATATTGGCTCCCGATTGTTCAGCCTGTGCAAATCGGGAGATAAATCGGTGAATCATGTCTGATGCCTCTTGAGGAAAGCTCCTGAGCGCTTTCAAAGTTCCCAATTCTTCTGTGGTCAGGCGGGGACTTTCGGTCACTGCTCTCCTGACTTCCATCAGCAGATCTTTCGAAGTGCTTAATAACGGTTCTAAAAGCTCGGCCCTTTGTATTGCTCCTATAACATCAGCGCCAGAAGCGGCGATACCGGCCATGGCGTTAAGATAATCGGTATGGGTGCGGTTAAGCAGGGCGCTGGCCAGAACGATCAGTTTCACTTCATCCTCGGTCAGAGGTATGTTGGTCTCGCTCATGCTACTGGCTCTTGCCGCTTTGAGCGTTTTGCGTATCCCATTTCCGCACGAACAGGCTGCGTCCGCCCGCCATATACACGCGGTCCATGATGCCCACCAGCTGCTGCATGGTGACGCCGTCGGCGGTCAGCAGCATGACGCGGGTATTGGGGTCGCTGGCGAACATGCGCGCCAGCGAATCGTCCAGCTCTCCCTGATCCACCGGCCGCTGGCCCAGCATCATGTCGCCGTTGGCGGAGATGAACAGGTGCAGCGCCTCACTCTTGTCCGGCGCGTGGGCGCTGGTCGAGGGAAGCATCAGCTCCAGAGACTCGATGCGCATGAAGCTCGAGGTCAGCATGAAGAAGATGATCAGGATGAACATGACGTCGATCATCGGCACCAGTGGCAGGCTGCGGATGCGTAGGCGCTCTGTGCGTTCGAAGTCCATACGTTATTTCGTCATCCCCGCGCAGGCAGGGACCATCCCCTGCCGTTTGCGTTGTAGGTTAAGTGTTGCATGAATGCCTGATTTTGTCAGTGACTCCTGTGGCGCGGCATGGATCCCCGCCTGCGCGGGATGCCGGTTAGCTGGCTCCCGTATACTTGGGGTTGAGCAGATGCAGCGTCGAGGTTTTTTGCGGCGCGTTTTTGCGCTGCTCCTCGGCCCAGGCCTCGGCTTCCTCGCGCTGCCGGCGTTCCTCTTCCTCTAGCGCCCGGCGCTGGGCGGCTTCCTGTTCCTCTTTCGCCTTGCGCTCGGCCTCGATGCGTCTGGCTTCCTCGATGGCGAACTGGCGCTCGTTGCGGCGGAACTCGTCCTCCAGCGCCAGGATCTGCACCGATACGTCCTTCATAGTGGCGCGCACTTTTTCGATGATACCGTCAAGCACATAATGCGCCGCCAGCGCCGGGATGGCGACGGTCAGGCCGCCGGCCGTGGTCAGGAGTGCTTCCCAGATGCCGCCGGCGAGGATGGTCGGGTCCACCCGCGTGCCGGATAAGCTCAGGCGGGCGAAGGAGGTGATCATGCCGATGACGGTGCCGAGCAATCCCATCAGCGGGGCGATGCTGGCGGTCATTTCCAGGCCGCGCAGATGCGCTTCGAGATAACGGATATCGCCGGAGCCGACGCGCAGGATTTCCGCCTCCTTGCTTTTCTGCGACATCTCACGGTTGGCGACGCATTCGAAGGTCACGCGCATGATGCGGGCGATCGGCCCCTTGATATTCCCCAGCAGTTGCGTGGCCTTGGCGCGGTCGCCGTGCTTGATGTCGAGGAGCGCCTGGTCGATGAAGCTGCGGTCGAAAACGTTGGCCTTGCGGAACTGGATGATTTTGAAGATGACGACGGCCACCGCGTAGACCGACAGCGCGGCCAGCCCGAACATCACGCCGCCGCCCTTTTGAAGTATCAGGATTTCCTGCATATTCCCCCCTTTGTAGGCCCTGTTGCATAGGTTGTACTATCGTCTTTCGCCGGGGTCTAGAGGTAAGTTTTAATGGTTTTTTTATGCCGGTATGTTAGGCATTTAGTATGATGCACCGAACTTCGCACCCGCTGCTTTCCATCGTCGTGCCGATGTATAACGAGTCCGGCGGCGTAGACATGCTTTTCGAGCGGCTTGCCAGGGCGCTTTACCCCATTACGGAAGACTGGGAGATCGTTTGCGTCAATGATGGCAGCCGTGACGATACGCTTTTGCGTCTTAAGGCCTGGCACCAGAAGGAGCCTCGCATCAAATTGCTGTCGTTATCGCGCAATTTTGGTAAGGAAGCGGCGTTGACCGCAGGGTTACATTACGCTTCCGGCGATGCGGTGATTCCTTTCGACGCCGTCCTGCAGGATCCGCCCGAATTGATTCCGCAGATGGTCGCCCGGTGGAAAGAAGGCTATAAAGTCGTACTGGCGACGCGCAAAAGGCGGCTGGGGGAAGGGTGGTTCAAGCGGCTGACCGCCTGGCTGTTTTACAAGCTGATGCGCAGGGTTACCTCCATTGATATTCCGCGCAACACCGGTGATTTCCGCCTGATGGACCGGCAGGTGGTGGAAGTGCTGCGACTGCTGCCCGAGCGCACGCGCTTCATGAAAGGCTTATTCGCCTGGGTAGGGTTCACCACGACCTCCATTTATTTCGACCGCGCGCCGCGTGCCGAGGGCCACGCCAAGCAGAATTACGCCCGGCTGTGGCAACTGGCCAAGGATGGCGTTTTTTCCTTCACCACGCTGCCGCTTAGGCTGACCACCTATCTCGGCGTGGTCGTCTCCACGCTGGCTTTTGCCTATGCCGGCTGGCTGCTGATCCGCACCCTCATCTTCGGCGTCGACGTGCGCGGCTACGCCTCGATCATGGCGACGGTGCTGTGCTTGGGCGGCGTGCAGCTGGTTTCTATCGGCATCATCGGCGAATACCTGGGGCGCATCTACCGCGAAACCAAACAGCGCCCGCTTTACGTCATCGAAGAATCGGCCGGTATCAGCGTCGGTAAGTAGCGTTTTCGATCATCTTCGATCATTTTCGACGCGTTCCGGATGCGTTTCGCGCATTATCGCATCGGTTTCGCGTCGTTCGGAAGCGTTTCGCAGCGTTTCGAAGCCTGAAACCGGCATTTTAGCGGTCGTTTTCAGCAAAAATCGAAGCGCAAAAACGCCGCTTATGTCGCTGTATTATAATCGTTTTGCGCTTAAAAGCGCCCGCCGGCGCCCGCATTTTCCGGCTCTTAAAACATGTGACAAAGTGTGATATTTTGCCCTTCCGGAGAAAGAGTTTTCCCACAGGATAAGCGCGGGAGGAACGGACGGGAAGGGGAAATGGTCAGGAGAAATATTGAGATATTACTCGGGAGGATAAGCATGGATCCCCGCCTGTGCGGGGATGACGGAGAAGAGATTGGATTACTTCGGCTTTGCTGTGATCAACCGATGCCGGCGGCGGTCAGCTCCTGGGAGATTTTCTGGACGGAGTCCGCGGAATAGGTGGCGTCCTTGTTATCGAGGGCAATGGTTTGCAGTGCCAGGTTTTTTGTCTGGTCGAGATGCAGCTGCGCCGTGACCACGTTGATATAATCGATCAGCGGGCCGCTGCTGCCGAAAGCGGATTGGAAATCCGCCGAAAACGGATAGGTTGCGGAAGAGGGTGCGCCCGATCCCGGCGTGCCGTTCAGCATGGCCTGGATGTTCTGTATCAGCCCGTCGAGCAGCCCGCTCAGCGGGTCGGTGCTGTCGCTGCTGTCGGTGAAATCGAGCGGATTCAGGCCCGGCAGGCTGCCGATCAGGCCGGTGCCTCCCGCCGCCGGGGATGCGCCGCTGCCGATGCCGGCCAGCACGGCGGAAAAATCACCGCCGGCGCTTTGACTGCCCTGACAGGAAGCCAAGGTGGTAGAGAAGGGGGCGATAGGGGAAATGCTCGTCATAACCGCTCCTGATTGAGGAATGCAGTTAAAAAGAAGCAATAAGTATGCCTATAGGAATATAGACTATTCAGATAGTTGCGTTGGAGTTGCCATAAAAGGCTTATGCGAGACCGCGCTTATGCCACCAATACCATTTATTGCGGATACGAGCAAAAAAAGTTTTTTTGGGACGCTTGGCGGATGTCTTAAATATCCCAAGCCATTCTGCATAATCACTTTCTTTAGGCATTAAGCCCGAATTTATAGCTTTCGCAAAATCCGGTCTATTAATGCTTACATTTTTTCCATACCTTATTTTAAATCGACGCGCCAATCTACGCCCATGTTTAACTAAATCTCTGCATAATAAATAACTGAAAAAAGCAGTATTGTTTGTAAGATCAAATAAATTTTCTATAGACGATGGATATTCGTTATTTATATGCCCTCCATTATAAGGAATCCCAAAATATAAAATTAAAAGCTCCTTCTGGCTAAGGTTGGTTGTTTTAAAATTTTGAATTAATTGCTCTCGCATTTCGGCACTCTTATGGAGTGTCTGTATGGCCTGCGCTAAACTATTGAAGATAATAAGAACTCGTGTTCCTGTAGATAAATTTTCAAATACATGTTTCTGAAGTATCTCAATTGGTAAATATGGTAATGAAATTGTCTGAAAATCAGCTACAAAGCGAAATTCTTGTACGATCTCACCTTTTTCAATTTTCGCTTTGTGTTCAAGGAATTCTGCT